>NZ_JBGQQT010000002.1:0-256416 GCF_045528345.1 Desemzia sp. FAM 23989
GGGATGGACACACCGCTGGTGTACCAGTTGTTCTGCCAAGAGCATCGCTGGGTAGCTATGTGTGGAAGGGATAAACGCTGAAAGCATCTAAGCGTGAAGCCCCCCTCAAGATGAGATTTCCCATCACGTCAGTGAGTAAGACCCCTGAAAGATGATCAGGTAGATAGGTTGGAAGTGGAAGTCTAGTGATAGATGGAGCGGACCAATACTAATCGGTCGAGGACTTAACCAAAGTTTTTAGGTGGATTCGAAGAATCTGAACGAATGTGCATTAGACAAATCCAGTTTTGAGAGTACACTATTCTCACACATATGTGTGGTGACGATGGCAAGAAGGTCACACCTGTTCCCATGCCGAACACAGTAGTTAAGCTTCTTAGCGCCGAAGGTAGTGAGGGGTTTCCCCTTGTGAGACTAGGACGTTGCCGCGCATATTTAAATTATTCCGCAATAGCTCAGTTGGTAGTAGCGCGTGACTGTTAATCACGATGTCGTAGGTTCGAGTCCTACTTGCGGAGTTCTTTTTTTTTATCCAAAATTAAAGCGCATTAATCTAAATGCCGCTTTAGCTCAGTCGGTAGAGCGCTTCCATGGTAAGGAAGAGGTCGCCGGTTCGAATCCGGCAAGTGGCTTATATATAACAGCTGAAGCTGCAGTTTGATGTAGTTGGAATTCATTTTCTAATTACTAATCAAACTGCAGCTTTTTTAGGTTCATAAATAGTTATTTGATGTGATAATGACCTTGATGTGAAAGATGAAGTTACTGAAGACGGTAGAATTCATGATGATTACCACATTGAGCATTTATGAAAGCACTTACTTTAAATGGGAAAGTGTTACGACTTTATTAAGGTGTTTTAGGAGATGATTGGTCTGCATTTAGTTTTAGAAATATACTTTTTAAAACTGTCTAGAAAGTGATCTCGTATATTTTGAGTGCGTTTTACTTTAGAGAATTCTATATTTGTTATATGATAATCATGTAAACACTTATAGGAATACAGGAAAAACAAGAAGTGAGAGGAGCACGAATAGTATGAAATTAACAAAATTGATGGACATGGGAACCGATTATGCTCAAGATGCATACGATACAGCGAAAGACTATTTACCTTCCACACACCATATGCACCATATGGCTAAACCAAGTATGAAGACCAAAGCCAAACTTGCTAAAGGGGTTACTAAGGCGATGCCTGCCAAGGTAAAACATATGGAAGTGGCTAAAATGATTGCTCTGCCTTTAGCAGGTGCACTAGTTGCCTTGTTATTTGCGCCTAAGTCTGGGAAAGAATTACGTTCGGATATTAAGGATAAATTTACCGACGTTAAAGATACTGGAATGGAAAAAGGGCAAGAATGGAAAGAAGTAGGAGTAGAAAAAGCACAGGAATGGAAAGAGGTCGGCGAAGAGAAAGCTCAGGACTTAAAAGAAAAATATTCTGACGAAATGGAAGCTCCGCATGGAAACGTTCATGGGACATCAGCAGAACCTAATGAAGATCAAACGATTCCTGCAGATAAGTTGGATGAAACTCTCAACGATTTAGATTATGATTCTGAAAAAGATCTATTAGATGAGAACCAATAAAAATAAACAAAAAGATGGAGTCAAGAAAAATTCTTGACTCCATCTTTTTGTTTATTTTACTTTAATCACGATTTTTCCTCTTGTATGACCTGTTTCACTTTGTTCATGTGCTTTACGTACCCCTTCTTCTGTAAAAGGGTAAGTTTGACTGACTATGGCTTTGATTTTTCCACTGGTAAGTAAATCAGCTAAGGTTTGCAGGCGTTCGCTTGTGGGGGTCATACTGAAAATAATTCCTATCATCCCTAATTTTTTTAATGTAGTTTCATCCGGTTCTTGTACTAAGGAAACTAAGCGCCCGCCTTTTTTTAGAACAGTGAAACTTTTTTCTTGAGTTTTGCCTCCTAAAGGGTCTAGTACGAGATCGACATCACTGACTGCTTTTTCAAAATCCTCTTTGTTGTAATCAATGAAATAGTCCACGCCTAGAGAAGTAAGGAATGCTTTGTTTTTCTCACTGGCTGTCGAAATAACGTAAGCTTTGTAATGTTTAGCAATTTGTATAGCCAATGAGCCTACTCCGCCAGCCCCTGCGTGAATCAAGACTTTTTCATTATCCCTTAATTGTCCTTTATCTATTAAAGCTTCCCAAGCGGTTTGTCCAGCTAATGGAATTGCAGCTGCTTCCACAAAAGAGAGTTTATCAGGGATTTTAATCGTTACTTCGGCGCGAGATCGGGCATATTCAGCGTAAGTTTTGGATGCATTAGCAAATACACGATCACCTGGCTTTACATTCGTGACATTTGTACCAATTTCACTTACGATACCAGCGACATCACCACCAAGCACCATAGGAAGTTTGCCGCCCATTTTACCGGAACGTCTTTTGCAATCAACGGGGTTAATGGAGAAAGCATGAACTTCAATTAATACCTGATCATCTTTGATAGAAGGCTTCTCCATTTCCATCTCTCTTAATTGATCAGCTGACCCAAATTCTTTAATCGCGATAGTTTTCATAAAAAGGTACTCCTCTCTCTGATTGGTTCTCTAGTTATGATTACTTTAACACTGCTATCTTAAGACCACAAATAATGAGGCTTTTATACTTTAAAAGAGAACGATAAGCGGTGTATTAAAGACAGTAAAGTGATTGATTAAATTTATTATCTATAGTAAACTTATAAGTAATTAAATGTTTTGCAGGGGGACATAATCGTGTTGAGAAGGTTAAAACCTGACCCTTTGAACCTGTTAGTTAACACTAACGTAGGGAGCACAATCGTACATATGTATTCTAACGACTATATTCGTACTGAGCTCTCCAATTTTATTTGGGGAGCTTTTTCTTTTGTAAAACGCTTAATTGCGGGGGGACACAGTCGTGTTGAGAAGGTAAAACCTGACCCTTTGAACCTGTTAGTTCATACTGACGTAGGGAGCAAATAGTGAGTTTCTTATACACTTTTTTGGCTTCTGCATATTTGTAGAGCCTTTTTTTGTGCTCACGTTCTATAAAGGAGGATTGAGATCAGCCTATTTGAATAAGCTAGAGAAACCAAGGAAAGGGTGTAATAAATGTTATCAAGAGTCAAACAAACAGCTCCTTTAGTCCATTGTATCACTAATTATGTGGTGGCAAATTTTATGGCTAATGGATTACTTGCTATCGGAGCTTCTCCTATTATGGCGGATGAAGTGAATGAGGTTGCTGATGTCGTGACAGCTGCTCAAGGAGTATTGATCAATATCGGTACCGTAAATGACCGCACTATCCAAACGATGTTGGTAGCTGGAAAAAAAGCAAATGAGTTAGGAGTTCCTGTTGTACTGGATCCTGTAGGAATCGGTATTTCAAGCTATCGAAAACAAGTGGTGCAACAACTTTTAAAAAGAATGCAGGTTGATTTGATCCGCTGCAATGCAGGAGAACTAGCCGCAATTGCAGGTAAAGAATGGCATCAAAAAGGAGTGGACAGCGGCATAGGGGCGATGCCTGTTTCCAAAGTAGCGCGAGAAATTGCCTTGAAGTATCGCTGTCAAGTCATCGTCACAGGAGAAACCGATTATTTAACGGATGGTCAAGAAGAGCGATACGTGTCTGGAGGCAACGAAATTGCTACACGTATTACAGGTATGGGGTGTTTATTAAGCGCTGTTTGTACAGCTTCGCTTGCGAGTGGAAAAGAAGCCTCATTCAATCAATTAGCTACCACTCTACAAGCGTATAAACAAGCTGCTGAACAGAGTGGAAATGAAGTGGGGACATTCGCTGTACAATTTATGAATGCTCTGCAAAAGATAGCGGAGGCAGGACAATGATTGCATTAACGATTGCAGGATCAGATTCAGGCGGGGGAGCTGGGATTCAAGCAGATCTAAAAACATTTCAAGAGTTAGGGGTATTTGGGACCACAGCCATTACAGCATTAACAGATCAAAATACACTGGGTGTACATGATATTTATGAAGTACCGCCATATTTTGTGCAACAACAGATCCAAACTGTACTAGATGATTTTTCAGTAAAAGCTATCAAAACGGGGATGTTGTTTTCAGTTGAAATAATTGATGGGGTAGCTGAAATCCTAAAAAAACAAAATATACCGCTTATCGTTGATCCGGTGATGATTGCAAAAGGCGGAGCAAAGCTATTGCAAGAATCAGCAGCAAAAACTTTAATAGAAAAGCTGTTTCCCTATACCACCATTTGCACCCCAAACATCCCAGAAGCAGAAGTGCTGACAGGTATTCGTATTAAAAATACGAAAGATATAGAAAAAGCAGCACAACAACTGTTGCGAATGGGTATTCAATGTGTTGTCATCAAAGGTGGACATTTAGAAGAAGAACAGGCAATTGATAGAGTATACACTTGCGAGCAGTCTTTTCAATTGACCACCAATCGTGTGAAAACAAAAGATACACATGGGACAGGCTGTACATTTTCTGCTGCTTTAACAGCCAATATAGCGAAAGGACTATCCATGCAAGAAGCGATCGTTGAAGCGAAAAAATTTATTCAACTAGCTGTTTCTACACCGCTTTATATTGGTCACGGTCATGGGCCGACGAACCACTTTGCTTACAAATGCAACCAAGGAATATGTGAGGTAGAAGTAAATGGATAGAAGTATTTTAACTATTTATTTTGTCATGGGTACAGTGAATTGCAAAAAAGACCCATTGAAAACACTCGAAGAAGCTTTGCAGGCAGGGATAACCTGTTTTCAGTTACGCGAGAAAGGAAAAGGAGCGTTGACTGGTTCAGCCTATGTAGATTTTGCCAAAGCATGTCAAAGATTGTGTGCAATGTACCAAGTACCTTTTATTGTCAATGACGATGTTGAGCTTGCTATACAATTAAATGCTGATGGTATACACGTGGGACAAGATGATTTAGCCTTGACAGCCTTTCGGAAGAGAGTAAAAGGAAACCTTGTAGGTGTTTCAGTCCATAATGTTGAAGAAATGGAACAGGCTATAGTTAATGGAGCAGATTACGTTGGAATTGGCCCAATCTATCCAACACAGTCTAAAAAAGATGCTGCCTCCCCAGTAGGATTGAACTGCATACGTACGATACGAAAACAGTTTGGTACTTTTCCAATAGTAGGTATTGGTGGTATCACGGAAGAAAATGCAGCTGGAATTCGTGCTTCGGGAGCAGATGGGGTGTCCGTCATATCTGCTATCTGTGGCAGTGAAGACCTAAAACAGACAGTAGAAAAGTTGCAAAAAAGCAGCTGATGCAAAAATATTTTTCTTGTGCAGTAGGATTAAAAGGATGAACAAACTGGAAGCAGTAAATAAGAAATGCTAAAATGACATTGATTGAAGAAAGGGGGAAGAACAATGGAGTTTGAAAAAGGGGATAATCGCTTTTATAAAAATGACGAAAGTGGAAAAATGATTGCAGAAATTACCTATATACCTTCCGGTGAAGATAAAGTACTGGTTGATCATACATTTGTTGACCCAAGTTTAAGAGGGCAAGGCGTTGCTGAACAATTAGTAGATCGTACAGTCCAAGAAATGGAAACAGAAGGTAAAAAAATGGTTGCTGTGTGTCCGTATGTAGTAAGTTTATTTGAACGGAAATCTGATAAATATCAAGATATTATAGCGAAATAAAGATGAGCTAGGCTCTAAAATCGATCTTTTTAGTAATAGTCTAAAACGAGATCGATTTTAGAGTTTTTGTGTTAAACATTCAAAAAACAAAGCAGTAATGAATAACTATTAAAAAAAAATTAAAAAAGATGCAAAAAAGGCTTTATTCTCTTTACATTATAGAAAATATTTTATATAATTCATTTTGTGCTTATCACTCAAATGCTTATCAGGCCCGTTGGTCAAGCGGTTAAGACACTGCCCTTTCACGGCGGTAACACGGGTTCGAATCCCGTACGGGTCATCCTAACCAAGTTTAATAATTATACCGTTCGCCGGCTTAGCTCAGTTGGTAGAGCATCGCACTCGTAACGCGGAGGTCACAGGTTCAAATCCTGCAGCCGGCATAACACGAAAAAAGACAGGTCTATCAAAAGTTTTAAACTTTTGATAGACCTGTCTTTTTTTTATTTGATTCTGATTAAATAATCTAAATCCAGTTCAAATGAATAGAAGATACTTGCGTTTTATTGTCTCCGTTTCTAAACGAATAGACAAGTTAATTGATTAGAATGAACAAGTAGAGTAATGTTTGCTATGATGAAACCTTTAATCAGAGGCAGTAAAAAATTCAAGAGGTGATGAAAATGGTTTTCGACTACGATCTTGACTTCGATCATATAAACTTTCGCGAGCAGCCAGAATTGTATAGAGTGGGAAGAGGAGAGCAAGGTGTGCTGCTGGTAGAGCCTTACAAGAGCGAGATACTTCCGCAGTGGCGGTTTAAGACTCCCAAACTCGCTAAAGAATCGTCTGAAAAAATTTACCAGATGTACTTAGATTATAAAAAAGCTGAGGATTTTGTTGGAATGGACATGGCCAGAAAATTTCTTCAGATGGGATATACACGATCAAGGCGTTACGCAAATTATAAAGGTGGAAGGAAATACAATGAAGATGGCGAAATAAAAGAAAGAACGATTGACGAAGAAAAAGCAGAGTCAGCTGCAATATTTGAGGAGAAATGGAAAACCGTCAGAGAAGATGCGGATTATCTCCAGATGAAGAAAAAACATCAGAAAAAATATGGCTGAAAACGCAGGAATCATTCAGAAAAATAGAGAAAGAGTAGAATTTTTTAGCTTATATAAGTAAAAGGTTCAGCAAATAATTGTTTTCAGGGCCTTTTCTGTAGAATAAAAATACATTTTATGTATTAAATGTTCGATGCACACCTCTACCTAAAAAAAATTCTGTCCGTTCATTCTCTCCTAAATTTCGTTATACATTATATTTTCTTCTAAAAAACAAGCAACTGTTTGATGCAAAAGAAAGATTGGTTCCTTACTAATGAAAGCGATAACTATTAGAACACGGATATAAAAATGTGAGTTAGATTAGTTTTATTGGTTGACTTTCTCATTTAATACGGTTAAAGTAGGTTTACTTTAATAAAAGACAAGGAGTGTTACGAATGATGCAGCAAAAAAATGAATCTGTGTGCCCAACATGTAACACTCATACTGTCTTATTAATTTTATTGATTTAGCCCAGGATTCTAACTATTCAATTAGTTGAGTCCTCATTTGCGTTTTACGAGGGCTTAACGAGATTTAAGCCCTTCATTGCGAAGGGCTTTTTATTTTTTAAGAGAGGAGGAACTATACGGGTTATGTAACGCAGCTAAGAATAAAGGTGACTAACTAACTTTCGGAGGTGTCGGATGAAAAAGTATTTACTAAAACGTTTTATGATTGGATTTATTGTATTGTTCTTTATCACTTTTCTGTCTTACATGATTATCAATCTTTCACCAGGTGATCCCGCAACCTTATATGTGGGACAAGATGCAACAGAAGCACAAATCAATCAGGTTCGTGAAAGTTTAGGGTTGAATAAGCCGTTGTTGATTCGGTATGCCAATTGGGTGAAGAATCTACTTCGTGGAGATTTAGGAATATCTTTTGCGACTCGGCAGCCGGTAGCCAATATCCTTTTAGAAAGAATCGGACCAACGGTGTTGCTAATGGGAGTTTCGCTCTTAACGGCTTATCTGGTGGCGATACCTTTAGGAATCTATAGTGCCGTAAAGCAGAAGTCATGGGTCGATTACTTCATTACGGGCACCTCATTTTTAGGGATTTCTATTCCCAACTTTTTCTTAGGGTTATTTCTCATTTATGTGTTCGCCGTCCAATTAAAATGGTTGCCTACTGGAGGCATGCAAATGTTGGGATCAGATGGAGGATTTGTAGAACGAGCTCGGCACATGGTGCTGCCAGTTATCGTTATCGCCACTACGATATCGGCCAATATGATTCGTTATGTTCGCTCAAGCATGATCGATATTTTTGATGAGAATTATTTACGGACCGCTAAAGCCAAAGGATTAAAACCGCGTCAGATTATTTTTAAACACGGTATCCGAAATGCATTTGTTCCCATCATTACGATCATTGGAACCGATATCCCGATGTTGATTGGAGGGGCCATTGTCACGGAGCAAATCTTCCAGTGGCCTGGACTTGGAGCATTAACGATTTCTTCCATCCAATCACGAGACTACACTGTTTTGATGGCTATTACATTACTTTCCGCTGTTACAGTGCTGGCAGCTAATATGTTGATGGACATCTTGTATGCTTTAGCAGATCCAAGAATTCGATTCAGTAAAGATTAGTGAGGAGGAAAAGCATGGCTTCAGCAAATACAGATTTTAAACTGGTTTATCCAAATGGCGACGTATCAGGTGTTGAAAAGCAGCCTTTTGGTACACAAAAGCATGAAAGCAACAGCAAGGTCGTATTCAATCGATTTATCAAACATAAACCAGCCCTTATTGGTTCGATGGTTTTTCTGATATTGATTTTGACAGCTGTTTTTGCACCGGTAATCGCACAATATGACCCGACGTTGATTACACCAGATTTCGAAGCAAAACCCAGTATGGATTATTGGCTAGGAACGGATGAAGTTGGAAGAGATGTATTCAGCCGTCTCATTTACGGTTCTCGAATGTCCTTATTTGTCGGAATCAGCTCAGTAGCGTTGTATACCATTATTGGAACGACTTTAGGACTGATTGCCGGTTATTTTGGCGGTTGGATCGATGAGGTAGTCATGCGGACAACAGAAATTTTTCAATCTTTTCCAACATTCATGGTGATCTTAGTACTCGTCAGTATCATTGGCCCTGGAGTAGGTACGATTACGGTAGTGTTGGGTTGTCTGAACTGGACAAGTCTTTGCCGCTTAGTGCGTGGGAATGTGTTAGCGATCAAAAATAGTGAATACATCCAAGCCGCAATTTCGGTAGGGCATTCGACACCTTATATCCTATTTCGAGAGATTTTACCAAATGTGCTCTCCGGTATTTTTGTGAATGCTACATTTGGAATTGCCAGTGCGATACTGACCGAATCTTCACTCAGCTTCTTAGGGATGGGGATCCAGCCACCCATTGCAAGTTGGGGAAATATCTTATCTCAAGCTCAGTCCTTAACGGTTTTATCGAGTCAGCCTTGGTTATGGATGCCAGCTGGATTTTTGATTTTACTCGCAGTCCTCTCAATCAACTTTATTGGTGACGGCTTGCGTGATGCCTTTGACGGGACAATTACTTAAAAATGGGGGAAACAAGTATGAATCGAAAAATAGTTAGTTTTATAGCAGCTGCAGTCATATTGATACTGGCTGCCTGTGGCAACACTACTGCAGAAGAAACAAGCTCTGCTAATTCAGAAACAGACAAAGAGGCGTTGTATATCGGGGTAACAAATGGGATGGGAAATCTTAGCCCGATCAATGCGAGCAGTGTATCCACCAGATGGGTGCAGCGATTCTACTTTGATACCTTATTGGAAATGACAAATCCGTTAGAATTTGAACCTAAATTAGCAGAATCATTCGAAACTACAGACAATCAAACCTATACGATCAAACTGAATCCAGAGGCTGCATGGACAGACGGTACACCGATTACAGCAGATGATGTGGTCTTTACCTTTAATTTGTTTGCCAATCCAGAAGTCCAAACGACAGGATTGTACTTGTCTTCATTAGAAGGAGTGGATAGTTCGGGTAAATTAGAAAATGGCCATGAGATCCCAAATCTGGTTGTTGTAGATGACCAGACGGTGACCTTTAAAACAAAATCTCCTATGGATCCAAATTATGTCAAAGAAATGATCGGAACGAACATTTTCGTGCAGCCAAAACATGTCTTGGAAAGTATTCCCGTCAATGAATTGGAAGGCTCTGAAGCTTTTGCTTCCCCAACAGTCACTAGTGGTCCGTATCAATTTAAGGAATATGTCCAAGATTCTTATCTTGAACTAGCTGCTAATGACACGTATTACCGTGGTACTCCAAATATCCCGTCTATCTTCATTCGCGTGATGACCGGAACGAACTTGACCACTGAGCTGCAAACAGGTGGTGTAACGATGAATTCAAGTGGTGGAATTGGAGAGGTCTCTATTTCAGACATTGAGACAGTAGAAAATGTTGAAGGACTGGCAGTTACTACACAACCAGCTTGGACCAATCAATTTATCTATTTCAATACCGACAAATTTGACCAGAATATTCGTTTGGCGATGTCATATGCCGTGAATCGAGATACGATTGTCGATAATTTGCTGCAAGGTAATGGAGAAGTCACAAATGGACCTTACACTTCCGCAAGTCCATATATGAATGAAGATTTAGCCCCAATTGCCTATGATCCAGACAAAGCAGAAGAGTACATTGCTCAATCCGATTATGACATGAACGAACCAATTGAGATCATGGTTCCAACTGGAAATAAAGTCCGCGAGCAGTCAGCTAATTTGATCGAACAAGATTTGGAAGCTGTTGGATTTATTGTGGAACAAATTACCTATGATTTCCCGACTACTCTTGAAAAAGCAAGAGCTGGAGAGTATGACCTTTATTTAGGTGGAATTGCTGTCCCCATTGATCCAGACATGACCACTTATTTTGGTTCAGCAGGCAGCTCTAACCATCCATCTATCCAGAATGAAGAAATCGACAACCTATTGGAACAAGGAAATTCTGAAACCGACAGCACGAAACGAAAAGAAATTTACAATGAGTTGCAAGTCGTCTTACAAGAACAAGCACCGATTCTGCCGCTTTATTCCCAAAGCGACATTGTGATCCAGAATGAGTCGTTAACCGGCGGCATCAAAGAATATTGGGGCGGTTCACTGTACGACATTCAAGACTGGACACTAAACTAATCAGACAAAAGGAGCAGATAAGAATGAAACAATCACAAGTAATAGGAACGATCGAAAAAGCTAAAGAAATGGCTTCACAACGGGAAACAGAATTTTACGATTACTTGCGCATCGAATCGGTTTCCACGCAACACCGACAAATTCCTGAAACTGTTGCGTATGTAAAAGGATTGATTGAACGAACTGGTGGGGAAGTCCAGGTATTTGATGATTTAGGTGGACACCCAGTGATTTACGGATTTTTCCCCGCATCTCCCAATGGGAATAGTGAGCGTACGCTATTGTTCTACAACCATTACGATGTGCAGCCACCAGAACCTTTAGAAGAATGGTACACAGAACCTTTCGAGCCTACTGTAAAAGATGGCCTACTCTATGCACGAGGAGTTTCAGACAATAAAGCCAATTTTATGGCACGACTAAATGCTTTATCGATCTTGCACGAAACAGGTGACTTATCTTGTAATGTGAAATTTTTATTAGAAGGGGAAGAAGAGATTGGAAGCCCTCATTTGGGACCTTATATAGAAAAATACGCAGAGCTCTTTCAAGCAGATGCGTGCATTTGGGAAGCAGGTTCAAAAGATAAATACGAAAATTATGTTGTGAGTGCAGGAATGAAAGGTATCGCATACTTTGATTTAGAAGTGACTACCGCCGCCATTGATATCCATTCTTCTATGGCGGCAATTATTGACAATCCTGCTTGGCGTTTGGTCCATGCGTTGGAATCCATGAAAAATGAGCACAATGAAATTGTAGTAGAAGGATTTTATGATGGCATACCGGCATTATCCAAACAAGATAAAGAAGCTGCAGCAGCACAACCCTTTGATCCAGCTGAAGTGAAAGAACAGTATGGAGTGACAGGGAAATTCATCACTGAAGGAACTGACATCAGTCCAACGGAAGCATTGGCTTTTTATCCTACGATGACTATTTGTGGATTCAACAGCGGGTATACGGGTCATGGCATCAAAACCGTTCTCCCTAAAACGGCCAAAGCCAAATTGGATTGTCGTTTAGTACCTGGTCAAGAACCAGAACACATTTATAATTGCATATGTCATCATTTAGAAACTCACGGTTATCAAGATATTTCTGTAACGATGATTGCAGCTGAAGGAGCACAACGCACATCAATTGATGACCCTTTTATTGCAACGGTCGTTTCAACAGCAGAGAAAATCTATGGAGCGGACAATCCGGTCTTAGTCTCGCCTAGCATGGCAGGTACAGGTCCCAGTGAGTTGTTCGAAAAATATTTGCATCTGCCGGTGGCGGGAGTTGGAGCAGGTTGGGCAAATTCAGGGGCGCATGCGCCAAATGAAAACATCCGTTTGAATGATTTTTATCAGAATATTGCGCATATGGTGGAATTGATGAAAGAATTCGGTGCCGCGTAAAAATTTGAGAAAAGAGGTGGAGCGATGCGAAAGAAATTATTGGAAGTAAGAAATTTGGAAATCTCTTTCCAGACAGCTGCTGGAGAGATGCACGCTGTCAGAGGAGTGAATTTCGATTTATACGATGGAGAAACATTAGCAATCGTTGGAGAATCCGGATCGGGGAAATCCGTTTCTACTCAGGCTATTCTAGGGTTGTTGGGAAAAAAAACAACGATGATCAAAAGCGGTGAGATTCTGTATCAAGGGCAAGACTTGCTGAAGTTAAGTGAGGCAGAGATGCAGCAGGTTCGGGGAAAAGAAATTGCAACCATTTTTCAAGATCCAATGACTTCACTGAATCCTACGATGTCAGTTGGGAAACAGATTGCAGAGTCCATTGTCCAACACCAGGACAGTAGTCCCAGAGATGCTTTTGAGCAAGCAAAAGAGCTGTTGAAGATGGTAGGAATAAAAGATGCTAACAAGCGTGTGTACCATTACCCTCATCAATTCTCAGGTGGAATGAGGCAACGGGTGATGATTGCCATTGCGTTGGCTTGCAAACCAAAGATTTTGATAGCGGATGAGCCGACGACTGCATTGGATGTTACTATTCAGTCTCAAATTCTAGAATTGATGAATGAATTAAAAGATAAAATCAACACCTCCATTATCTTTATTACACACGATTTAGGTGTGGTAGCGAATATGGCAGACCGGGTAGCCGTCATGTATGCCGGAAAAATAGTAGAGTGGGGACAAGTAGACGAAATTTTCTACAATCCTCAACATCCTTATACATGGGGACTATTGGCTTCAATGCCCACTTTAGGCAGCGTCAATAATGAACTGTATTCAATTCCCGGCACTCCACCCAATATGCTTCATCCACCGATGGGAGATGCGTTTGCTCCAAGGAACGCTTATGCTTTGGAAATCGATTTTCGTCAGGAGCCGGATGTTTTTGCCGTATCAAAGACTCATTATGCAGCAACGTGGCTGTTGCATCCTGAAGCTCCAGAGGTATCTCCACCAGCTGAAATCAGTTGGCGCCGCTCTGTCTTCAACAACAACTATGTAAGGAGGGCACACGGATGAAATCAAAAAAAATACTTGATATTCAGCATTTGAACCTGTTTTTTAACGAAGGGAAATCCTCTGAGGTTCGAGCAGTCAATGATTTGTCATTCTATATTTATGAAGGAGAAACTTTTGGTTTGGTAGGTGAATCAGGATCCGGCAAATCAACAACTGGAAAGCTGATCTCTAAGCTGCAAGAAGCTACATCCGGAGAGATTCAATTTGATGGACAAGCTGTTGGACCATTGAAAAAGAAAGAAGAGTTACAACGTTTCCGAAAAAATGTGCAGATGATTTTCCAAGATCCGTATGCTTCTTTAAACCCTCGGAAAACCGTTATGGAAATTGTCGGTAGTGGATTGAAAGTGCACGGGTTAGTTAAAAGTGAAGAAGAAAAAAGAGCAAAAGTCTATGAACTGTTGGAATTGGTTGGATTGAGTTCGGAGTACGCTACACGCTACCCGAGGGAGTTTTCAGGAGGGCAATGTCAACGGATCGGTATTGCGCGTGCATTAGCTGTTGATCCTTCTTTCATTATTGCAGATGAAGCTATTTCTGCTTTAGATGTATCGATCCAAGCACAGATCGTTAATTTATTGAAAACACTGAAACACGAAAAAAAGTTAACGTACTTATTTATTGCACATGATTTGTCTATGGTGAAGTATATTAGTGACCGGATCGGAGTGATGAATGGAGGGCGTTTGTTAGAGGTAGCTCCTGCAGATGAGTTGTATCGTTTTCCGTTGCATCCTTATACTGAATCTCTTTTGTCAGCTGTTCCAATACCAGACCCAATCCAAGAGCGCAGTCGTATCAGAACAGCCTACCAGGAGTCATTTCATCAATATGAGGATGATACAGATGCGGCTTTACATGAAATTGCGTCCGAACATTTTGTTTATTGCAAAAGAAACGAAGTCCCTTTCTTAAAAGAAAAATATAAAAAAGCTGCACAGAAAGAATTAGTCATTTAATCCATTAAGAATAGAAAGAAGGAATATTATGGAATCCTCAATCAATACAACAAAAACAAGCTACGATATTTGGGCGCAAGAACTAGAAGGAAATTATCCTGAAACAGTAGTTATGAGACGTCATTTACACCAATACCCGGAACCGTCTTTTGAAGAAAAAGAAACAGCTGCTTATATTGTTGAACAATTAAAATCTTTTGGAATTACGGATATTAAAGAAGGTGTGGGTAACGGGTATGGGATCGTAGCTAAAATTGAAGGAGAAAATCCAGGACCGACGATTGCTTTTCGAGCTGATTTCGATGCGTTGCGCATTCAAGAAGAAAATACGGTCGATTACAAATCAAAAAATCCAGGAGTCATGCATGCTTGCGGGCATGATTCGCATACGGCAACGTTATTGAGTGTAGCAAAAGTATTAGCCAATCACACGGAAGAATTAAATGGAAATGTCGTGTTGATCCATCAAAATGCGGAAGAAGTTCTACCAGGCGGGGCGAAGAGCATGGTAGAGGCTGGTGCTTTGGAAGGAGTAGATTATGTCTTTGGGCAACATGTACAATCTTTGCTTGCTGCTGGAAAAGTGGGCTACATGAATGGCTACGCTATGGCAGCTGCCGACTTCTTTAATATTCACGTTCAGGGAAAAGGAGGTCATGGGGCTCACCCTCAAGATACCGTAGACTCTGTCATCATTGCTGTGAAAATTATTGAAGCTCTACAAACACTTGTGAGTCGAGCCATCAATCCGCTTCATCCAGCAGTTGTAACAGTGTCTACTGTACTTGCGGGAGGAGAAGCCAATAACATTATTGCTGATTCTGCCATGATTAGAGGAACTGTTCGTACTTATCATGATGAAGCAAGAGATACCATTCAACAGGAAATGGAGCTGATGGCCAAAAATATTGCGGAAATGTACCATGGAACTAGTGAACTGACGTATACAAGAGGGTATGATGCTGTTTACAATCATCCTAAAGAGACAGCAAGATTCGTGAACACTATGAAAGCAAAATTTGGTGATAGTGAAGTGGTCGAGCGTGAGCCTTCCATGGGAGGAGAGGACTTCGGCTACTTTTCAAAAGTCAGACCAGGAACCTTTTTTAATGTTGGAGGCGGTAATCCTGACATAGAAGCCACTTATCCACATCACCACAAGCGATTCAATATTGATGAAGTCGCGATGCTTCGAGCGGGGAAAGCATTTTTAGCCATTGCTGAGGATTATTTGGTGAACAATCCTGCTGATTGAGAGAATAACGACTTGGAAAGATCCGCAGAAGCTGTTACTAAGCTTAGTGGATCTTTTTTGGAGAATGACAACACTTTACTATACGGTTTGATTGTCTAGCTATTTTAATTGAATAGGTTGTATATCGAGAGAATAGTAGATTATTTATCCAAATAATGTATAAATAATCTGGAATATAATTTTTTTATTGACACAGGTGATAATTTTATTGTATTATATTCTTGTTGCTGAAATTCAGCACTTAATTCATGGAGGGGTAGCGAAGTGGCTAAACGCGGCGGACTGTAAATCCGCTCCTTCGGGTTCGGCAGTTCGAATCTGCCCCCCTCCATCATTTATGGGCTGTAGCCAAGCGGTAAGGCAAGGGACTTTGACTCCCTCATGCGTTGGTTCGAATCCAGCTAGCCCAGTTGTAAATAAAACTATGTGTGGTTTTGATGGCAAGAAGGACACACCTGTTCCCATGCCGAACACAGCAGTTAAGCTTCTTAGCGCCAAAGGTAGTGAAGGGTTTCCCTTTGTGAGATTAGGACGAAGCCATGCTAGTTTAATTTATGAGTCATTAGCTCAGTTGGTAGAGCATCTGACTTTTAATCAGAGGGTCGCAGGTTCGAATCCTGCATGACTCATTATAATAAGATGAAACTATCGATCAGAGAATCTGCTGATCGATAGTTTTTTTGCGTATTGGTAAAATAATTTTTTTCGAAGTGAGCAGCTAATTTGAAAGTGCGGGAATAAGAACCGTTTGGCTATTAGCGCAACGTTTTCTGAATCTTTTATTTCAAAAGACAAAGTAAAATATTTTTGTGTGCCTTTATGGATAAAGTTTTGGATAATAAGGGATGCAAATTTCTTTTTCGTGACAGTTTAATAGAAGAATGATTTATTTGGGTACGAAAAGGCTGTCGGATCATTTTATTATTGTTGTATCCGCTATAAGTCCTCCTTTGCTGGAGTAAAGATGAATGAGAAAAAGATCTCAGGCTGTGCAATGAAATAGCGTCATTCAAACTAATCTGTGATATAATATGGACTGAGTGACAATTTTACCATTTTGGAGGTGTCCACATGTCAATAGATTGGTCACTACTTTTTACATGGCGCTCGTTTATCAATTTGATAGATATTCTGATTGTAGCATTTTTCATTTATCAGCTCATTATTGTAGTAAGAGGAACAAGAGCTGTTCAATTATTAAAAGGAATTTCCATTATTGTACTTATAAAAGTGGGAAGTTATTTCTTCCAACTGCAAACGGTAGAATGGATTGTGGATTTAGTGATTCAGTGGGCTGTATTGGCTTTGATCATTATTTTCCAGCCTGAAATGCGCAGAGGTTTAGAGCATCTAGGAAGAGGTTCTTTATTCAATCGTAGGAAAAAGAAAAAAGACCCTAGCGAAGAACTTGTATCAAGTATACTAAAGTCTGTTCAGTACATGAGTAAACGTCGTATCGGTGCGTTGATGGCGATTGAAATGGAAACAGGGTTAGAAGAATATATCAACACGGGTATTCCTTTAAGCGCTGATATTTCCGGAGAGCTACTAATCAATATCTTTATTCCAAATACCCCGTTGCATGACGGAGCAGTTATTATTCAAGATTTTGAGATTGCTTCAGCAGCCAGCTATTTGCCGCTATCAGAAAGTTCCTTGATCTCTAAAGAATTGGGTACTCGTCATAGAGCGGCCATTGGATTGAGTGAAGTATCTGATGCCTTGACTGTCATCGTTTCAGAAGAAACAGGTGGGGTAAGTATTACACAAAACGGCAACCTGTACCGTGACTTATCAAAAGAAGATTTTGAGGTATTCTTAACAAAAGCCTTAGTAACGAATGATGAAGAACAAACAAGCAACCCTATTCAAACTTTCTTTAATAGTTTTAAAAAGGGGGCTTCTAAAAAATGATTGAAAAAGTAACGAATTCTCCTTGGTTCCTACGGATTGTAGCACTAGCATTTGCGATATTATTGTTTGCGTATGTAAATAATGAAAACAACAGACAGTTTAGTACAAACAATCGATCAGGAGGAGCTACGGTAAATAGTTCTGAAATGATCACCGATTTGCCTGTTATTGTGAATATTGATCAAGAAAAGTATTTTGTAACAGGTGTACCTGAATCAGTGTCTATTTTGTTAGAAGGATCTACTGCGATCTTATTAAACACATTGACTACTGAAAGTTTTGATATTGTAACACCCGATTTAAATGAATTAGGTGAGGGAACTTTCACGATAGAGTTGATACCATCTGGCTTATCTGATGAACTGGAATACACGCTTTATCCTTCAGAGGTGACGATCAATATCGAAGAACGTGCCAGCGATAACTATGATGTATCTGTTTTATTTGATGAGGAATCTTTAGCAAGAGGATATGAAGCTGGGACTCCAATTGTGGATACAGAGACAGTTCTTGTTGAAGGAGCAGCTTCTACATTAGAACAGATCGCAAATGTCCAAGTCAGACTTTCAGAGGAAGAAAACATCAATTCCGACATCAGTGAAACACTGCCGGTTATTGTGACAGATGCTGAGGGAAATCAACTAGATGTTGAAGTGACACCTAGTGAAGTCAATGTAACGATTCCAGTCTCTTCAAATAATAAGGACTTGCCTATGTCACTAATCCAAACCGGTACGCCCGTAGAAGGTTATACGTATGAGCTGGAATTTGCTGAAGGCACGGAAACGATAGCAAACCTTGTGGCGGAAGACAGTGTTTTGGAGGCCTTAACAGATCTGGAAGTACCCGTGGATATTACAGGCATAACTGAGACGTCTACTGTAGAAATCGCAGTACCTATACCGAATAATGCGACATCAGTGTTGCCGGAGACGATAGAAGTAGATGTTACGGTAACTGTTGATGAAGAAGCAGGGAATTCTGATCCGATTGATGAACCAGATCCGCCAACGAATGAGACTTCAGGTTCTACATCCGAAAGTAGTGCTGAATCTGAAAACAGTGCCGAGAGCAGTGCAGAGTCTGAAAGCAGTGAAACTACGGAAAGCTCCGGCAGCTCAGAAAGTTCAGCATCTTCTGATCAAAGTACAGAAGAGAGTACAGAAGAAGACAACAGTGAATAACGAAAAAAGTGTTTGAGTGAATAGTGATTAAAATGATGATTCAATACAAAAATAAGCAATCGATTCAATTACTGAAAAGGAGCTTTTGAAAAATGGGAAAATATTTTGGAACTGATGGAGTAAGAGGGGTTGCAAACTCAGAACTTACACCAGAACTAGCATTTAAACTTGGAAGATACGGTGGCTATGTGCTATCACAACATACAGAGGGAGACGAACAACCTCGTGTTTTGGTGGGTAGAGATACACGCATGTCCGGACAATTATTGGAGTATGCATTGATTTCTGGGTTGATGTCTGTAGGAATCGAAGTTCTTAAGCTAGGCGTTATCAGTACGCCGGGAGTAGCTTATTTAACAAGAGTACAAGGAGCAGCAGCTGGAGTAATGATCTCAGCGTCTCATAATCCGGCTCCAGATAATGGTATCAAATTCTTTGGTTCAGATGGATTCAAATTATCAGATGATCAAGAAGATGAAATTGAAGTATTTTTAGACCAAGATGAAGACGAACTACCACGTCCAAGCGCAGCAGGACTGGGAAGTGTTGAAGATTACAAAGAAGGTTCTCAAAAGTACACACAATTCTTACAACAAACCATTGCAGGTGATTTGAATGGATTGCAAGTTTGTCTAGATGGAGCAAATGGCGCTACAAGCCCATTGATCAATCGTTTGTTTGCTGATTTAGAAACTGAATTTGACGTTATGGGTATTTCTCCCAATGGACTGAATATCAATGACGGAGTAGGGTCCACACACCCTCAAAAATTAGCTGAAATGGTTGTCGAAAAAGGTGCAGATGCTGGCTTAGCATTTGACGGCGATGGCGACCGGATTATTGCTGTAGACGAATTAGGAAATATTGTTGATGGCGATAAAATCATGTATATTTGCGGTAAACACATGAAAGACAAAGGTCATTTGAAAAAAGATACAATTGTTTCAACAGTCATGAGTAATTTAGGATTCCACAAAGCTGTGGAATCTGCTGGAATGAAAGCCTTGAAAACTAAGGTTGGAGACCGCTATGTAGTAGAAGAAATGCGTAAAAACGACTACAATTTAGGTGGAGAACAATCAGGACATATGGTATTCTTAGATTACCATACAACGGGTGATGGCTTACTTTCTGCGGTTCAATTATTGAACGTTATGAAAGAAACCGGAAAAAAATTATCTGAATTGGCTGAAGAAGTTACAGAGTATCCTCAAAAGCTGGTAAATATAAGAGTCAGCGATAAAAATGGCGCTATGGAAGTTCCAGCTATCAAGAAAGCTATTGAAGAAGTAGAAGCTGAAATGGCAGGCAATGGGCGCGTATTGGTTCGTCCGAGCGGAACAGAACCCTTATTGCGTGTAATGGCTGAAGCACCGTCTGAAGAAAAAGTAAACAACTATGTTGATCGTATCGCAGCGGTTGTTAGAGAAGAAATTGGTTTAGACTAAGCTAAACAGAAAGAGCAGAAATCCGCGTAATGGGGTTTCTGCTCTTTCTGTTATAGGAAAGGATGTAGTAGAATGAATCAATCAGAACGTAAAGTAGTATTGAATATTGCTTGCAGTTTGGACGGATATATCGCTACTGAAGAAGAAAGCCTGGATTGGCTTTTTAAGATAGAAGGGCAAGAGGAAGCAAACAAAGGAATAGCAGAGTTTGACCAGACAGTAGACACCGTTATTATGGGCAGAAGAACGTTTGACTGGGTAATGAAAGAAACGAAAGGCGAGAATCCATATAAAGATAAAATGACGTATGTGTATTCTTACACAGCCAACGAGTCGTTTGAAAATGTTCATTATACAAAAGAAGAACCAAAGCGCCTAATTGAAGTCATGAAGAGCCAAAAAGGAAAAAATATTTGGTTAATGGGCGGCGGAGTAGTCATCCGTGATTTTTTAGAAGCGGATTTAGTAGATGAATTAATTATTACAATCGCACCTGTACTGTTAGGTGAGGGAATATCTTTATTTAACAATGGGAATTATCATTCAGAGTGGACGTTAAAAAGAACACGCCAGATGGGCCAATTTGCTGAATTAAATTTAACAAGAAAATAAAAGGACCTCACTGATTAAAGAAAGCGACTTTCATTTTTTAATCAATCTGATGAACAAATCTATGGCAAAAAGCAGAAGACAAGTTTAACTGTCTTCTGCTTTTTTACTATAGAACCGTTGCTTGTTATTTATTGTCAAAACGTTCGGGATTCCATCCTGTACGCTCGTTTTTGTTTAAGGCATTGATTTTATGCATATCTTCTTCAGTTAGTTCGAAATCAAAAATAGCTGCATTTTGTTGAATGCGTTCTTGATGAACGGACTTAGGTATCGTTACCACGCCGATTTGCATATCCCAACGTAAAATGATTTGGGCTACTGTTTTGTTGTATTTATCTGCAATTTCTTTGAGGTCCTGGTTGTCTAAGATTTTACCGCTGCCTAGTGGAGAATAAGCTTCCACTACAATATCATTTTCGGCGCAATATGTGCGCAAAGATTCTTGGTTTAATAGCGGATGCAATTCGATTTGGTTCACCATAGGCTTGATGCGAGCGGTACGCATTAATTTTTCAAAATGGTGCTTGTGGAAGTTACATACACCAATGGCGCGTATCTTTTTGCTTTCGTATAATTCTTCCATAGCTTTCCAAGTATCATTAAATGAATCAGCTACCGGCCAATGGATCAAATACAAATCAATGTAATCCAAACCTAATTTATTCAAACTGGTTTCAAAAGCTTCTAATGTAGTTTCATATCCTTGATCTGAATTGGCTACTTTAGTAGTAACGAAAATGTCCTCTCGTTTTACGCCCGCTTCTTTGATGGCTTGGCCTACACCTGTTTCATTACCATACCCAGCAGCGGTATCTATCATAATGTAACCTGTGTCTAAAGCCGTTTTTACAGATTGGACAACCTCTTGACCATCCTCAACTTGCCACACTCCTAAACCTAATCTGGGCATTTCTACCCCATTTGCTAGTGTTACAGTTTCTTTGATATTCACATGACTAACCTCCTGAGAAAGAATAAGTTAAGTATATACTTCTTTGAGTAAAAAAAGTATATACTTCTGCTTTTTTATTGAAAATAAAATTTGAGCTAGAACGCCTTGTTCCACTCTCTTAGACGAGTTGCACAAGGCAACTCTCACTACCAAAATAGAAACGACGAAAGTTAGGTAAAGTGAACACCTAACTTTCGTCGTTTCTATTTTGTCCGGAGAGCTAAACGCCTTGTTCCACTCTCTTATTCTTAGTGTGTTTCGAACCAGTTTAGAACAGCTTTCAATCGTTGGATTCTTAAATTTGGTAGTCCATTGCGTGACAACCCATGGCTGGATTTAGGGAAGGTCATGAATTGAGTATCGACGTCTTGACGTTTCATGGCGACATAGAATTGTTCGCCTTGTTCTTTTGGACAACGCAGATCTTCGTCACTGTGCATCACTAAAATAGGTGTTTTAGCTTTATGTGCATGAGCTAGAGGAGACATTTCCCATAATTTTTCCACATCATCTAATTCATGCTGCAATTGGAATTTGACAAAGAAGGGCCCAATGTCGCTGGTTCCATAGAAGCTGATCCAGTTAGAAATGGAGCGTTGGGTCACGGCTGCTTTGAAACGGTCGGTATGTCCAACGATCCAGTTGGTCATAAAACCACCGTAACTTCCTCCAGCTACATAAACTTCCTCTTGATTGATCTCTGGATGGACATCCAGCACAGCGTCTGTTCCCAGCATCAAGTCTTCAAAATCTTTATTCCCATAATCGCCTAAAATAGAAGCCACAAATTGCTGTCCATAGCCATTTCCGCCACGAGGATTTAACATAATGACTCCATATCCTTTAGCAGCCAGTGTTTGCATTTCATGGAAGAATGTTTCACCATAACTCACTTGAGGTCCACCGTGAATGTATAAAACAGCTGGATGAGAAGCTGCTTTTTCTAAAGGAGCTAAGTACCAACCTTGAATATCCCAATCATCAGCACCTTTGTACCAAAACATTTCAGGCTCCACAATGGTGTGTTCTTTTTCAAAGGATTCATTTGGGTTGTATACAGCTTCGAGATTGCCTGTTTCTAGATCAATGAATCCTAATCCGCTTGGTTTAGTGGTGGTAGAATAGGTTACTACTATTGTTTGGCTATTTGGAATCAAACTTCCATCCGTTAAATGCATCGGCTCGTCAAAAAGAGTCGAAGTTTCTGCTGACCGGTTTCCTTTGTACAGCTTGATTTTACCGTGTTCAGTAGTTGAAAACAGGTATTCTTCCTCGTTCAGCCAAATAGGATCGATACCAGCAGCTTGTTGTTGAAAATCACCAACTAGTACATCGCCAATCTCAATATCTTGTTTGGCTGTTAGACAGGTCAATTGATGTGAAATAAGGTCGTATCCATATAATTTATTCTGTGTGACAAAAGCATATTCAAAATCATTTCCGACTAATAGCAGGTAATCCTCTTTTGGTGACATCGCTCCGAAACCAAAACTGCCTTGAGGAATGGATGTAGTCAATGAATGACTTTCTTTTGTAGCTATATCGTACCAATAGACGGTTGCTCCATAATCCCATTCATCATCTGGATCTAATTCATCGGCATAAATCAGATAACTTTCATCTTTAGCGACATAATTCAAAGCGAAACTTTCTTTTCTTGTCAGAATAGTATGGCTGTTTTTAGTAGCTATATCGACCTTTTTGACATGGTATTGCTGATTTTCCGGCAATAATCCAGCACCATCTAGTTTATAGGTCAAGTTGGTGATGATGGTAGCCTCTGGTAATTTATCCGATTCTTCCTTTTTGCTGTCCTTTTTATCTCCGCTCAATTCCTCTTCTAATTCTAGTTCAGCAGAAGTTTGATAATAGATACTTGAACCAGTACTAGACCAATAATAAGTTGAAACCCCTTCTTTTTCTTCCGTCAATTGAATAGGGCTTCCACCATCTAAAGGCATGACCATAAGTTGCATCTTTTTATCTGTGGTTCCGTTAGATAAGTAAGACAACCATTTGTTATTCGGAGAAATTTTGATAGCCGCATTCACTGAACCAGTATCTCCCCAGTTTAGTCGTTGTTTCGTTAAATGATTTAAACTTTTGATCCCAGTTCGGTATAGATTTTCTTTTTTATCGATTTGTGTCTCCAAATAAAAAATAGTATCCTTCCAAACGACAGGTTGAGAGACATTTTTCAACTCAAATAAACTTTCCGTAGTGATTTTTTTCATCTTTATCCTCCTATATGTAATAAAAGAAGTATTGAATTAAAATCTCAATATATTCTAATGATTATCTTAGTGTATTATCATTATTATCCTTCTTCTAGTTCTATATTTCAAGAGGAAATCTAATGAGTAGTTAAATTATCCTATTGGCTAATGCGACAATAAAATGATAAATTAATGTCAAACAACTTGGAGTCTTTTTAGAATTTTTTTGAAATATAAGATACTTGTTGGACAAATTAAGGGAGGAAAGTTGAAATGAGTATTGTAGAAATTAAAGGACTAACCAAAAAGTTTGGGAAATTTATAGCGTTGAATAATATTGACTTGATCATGAACGAAGGCGAAATTTACGGATTTATTGGACCAAACGGGGCTGGAAAATCTACGACTATCCGTGTGTTATTAGGACTATTGAAGCCTACTGAAGGACAAGTAACTATCTTTGGAAAAGATGCTTGGCGCGATTCAGTCGAGATACATAAACGGATTGCCTATGTGCCAGGAGATGCCAATTTATGGCCCAATTTGACTGGAGGACAAGTAATTGATTTGTTCTTGAAGATGCGTGGGAGGGAAATTAATCCAACTAAACGAGATAGATTAATCCAACACTTTGACTTGGACCCCTCTAAAAAATGCCGCACCTATTCAAAAGGAAATCGCCAAAAAATTGCTCTTATTTCTGCTTTTGCATCAGATGCAGATTTATATATTTTAGATGAACCTACTTCTGGACTAGATCCATTAATGGAACGCATCTTTCAAGAATACGTTTTAGAAGCTAAGGAGCAAGGAAAAAGTGTCTTACTATCAAGTCATATCTTATCTGAAGTAGAAACATTATGCGACCGAGTCGCTATTATTCGGGAAGGTGAAATGATAGAAAAAGGCACTTTAACCGAATTACGTCATCTTACACGTACGAAATTTACAGTTGAAACAGCAAAAGAATTGACAGGGTTAACTGAACTGAAAGGCATCCATGATGTGTATCAAAATGAAACGGGTTGGCATTTCCAAGTAGATACAGAACAAATGGCAGAGACAATAGAGTACATCAGTAATTTTGGTGTCTTAAAGTTAGAAAGTACTGCACCAACACTAGAAGATTTATTTATGCGTCATTATGAAGGGGAATCTTCCGCACAAGAACTTAAAGGTGGAGGTGTTCATTAATGGGAAAGCAGTTGTTTAAAGAAACCCGAAAGATAACAAAATTGCTGCTGCGCCAGAATCAATTCAAAATTTTTCTTTGGTTAATAGGGGTGGTAGGGATTACATTAACTGTAGCGAATGTGTATCCTACAGTTTATGTAACTCAAGAAGACATTATGGGATTTGCTTTAACTATGGAGAATCCGGCAATGAATGCAATGTTAGGTCCTAATTATGCTATAGAGGATTACAATATTGGGGCGGTTTTTGCAAATGAGATGTTATTATTTACAGTTATTGCTGTTGGTGTCATGAATATTTTATTGGTCAGTTCTAGTACACGAGATGACGAAGAAGAAGGACGCTTAGAAATGGTTCGAGCTTTGCCAGTTGGCCGTTTAGCATACTTAACTGCTTCTGGAATAATGATTGCTATTGTGGATGGGATTCTCTTTCTTTTAACGGCTGTTGGGTTAGGCTTTGTTTCTGCATCAGGAATGATCTGGGAAGCTTCTTTTCTCTATGGTACTTTATTAGGAGTAACTGGTCTATTCTTTGCTGCTTTGACAGCATTATGTGCCCAATTAGCAGAAACTTCTAAAGGAGCAACCGCTTTGTCATTAGGCGTTTTAATTGCAGCATACGTTATTCGCGCAATTGGAGATGTAAATAGTGAAGGGTTAGCTTTGCTTTCTCCACTAGGTTGGGTTGTTCGTACAGAAGTTTTCGTGAATAACAACTGGTGGCCAATAGGAGCTTTGTTGTCTAGCACAATAGTACTGCTAATAGCAGCTCTCTACTTGAATCTAAAAAGAGATATCAATACAGGATTGCTTCCTGATCGCAAAGGTAAAGTACATGCATCTAGATTTTTAAAAACACCTATTGGTTTAACATGGCATTTAGAAAAAACGAATTTAATTGCTTGGACGGTAGTCTTGTTTTTGTTAAGTGCAGCTTTCGGTGCCATATTAGGAGAGTTAGAAGTCTATTTTTCAGATATGGATATTATTCAAGCTTACTTTTCTGAAGAATCGGGGATTTCTTTAACAGAACAGTTTATAGCGTTACTGATAAGTATTATGTCTGTCTTTACCGCAGTACCAGTTATGTCGATTATTTTGAAACTAAAAAAAGAAGAAAAACAGGGCCGTGTAGAAAATTATTACAGTCGTGCAGTATCGCGGAATACAATCTTATCTAGTTACTATATGATTTCATTGGTCTCTGTAATTGTGATGCAAGTTATGACAGGGCTAGGGTTGTATTTAACGGCGAATCAAGTTTTAGAAGAAGGTCTTGAATTGAGTATGATTATGAAAACCACACTTGTCTATGTACCAGCAATTTGGCTTGTCATAGGACTGGCTACACTGTTGGTCGGTGTTTTCCCAAAAGGAGGCAGTTTGGCTTGGTTCTATATTATATTTTCGTTCATTGTGATTTATATAGGCGATTTAGTTGATTTTCCAGATTGGGTGATTAATTTTTCAGCTTTTACTCATGTTCCTCAAATTCCAATTGAAGAGATGGATTGGAAAGCTTTAAGTAGTTTAAGTGGTATTGCAGTTGTATTAACTCTAATTGGACTTATAGGATATAACAAACGAGATATTCAAAACCAATGATCCATTTGCTCAAATAGGAGTGAGAGAGAAAGACAACCAATTCTCCAACTTAGAATAAACAATCAACTGTGTTCAATTAATAGAAAGTGAACTTTTTGTTTGTGATGAGAATGCCTTAGAGTACTGGTATTTTTTAAGTGAGATATGCACCAGACAAGCATCACTTGGTGAAATGCAGTTGATCTATAATTAGGATGAATTCTTGATTGGTATAACTATAGAACCTCATCATTGTCAGGAAAGGCACACTTTTAAAATAGACTCATAACGAACAGCAATATTTTTTCTTTGGTTAATATCGACGATGTGGATGTTAACTGGATTTAAACGATATAAAAAAGCGAGAAGCCACTTACAAAGTGGTCTCTCGCTTTTTGCTTCCTAGAAGCTTTGTTCCGTTCTTCTCTCTAGTCATTTCGTCTGCCGCCTCCGAATAGGAGAACGAGTCTTAGAACTTGCAAGAAAGAGGCGACTGCAGCAGCAACATATGTTAAGGCTGCGGCACGTAGAACATGTCTGGCTTGGTCTAATTCCTCAGGAGTTAAAATTTGTTGGCTGTCTAATATGGCGATAGCGCGATTTGATGCATCAAATTCAACGGGTAAAGTAACCAATTGGAATACTAAAGTCAACGAGAAAAATAGGATCCCAATATTGATCAGTGATTGATTTCCGCCGAAGATAACTCCTGCTAGAATCAATGGGAATGAGATTCCTTGACCAAAGTTGGCTACAGGAACCAAAGTACTTCTTAATTTAAGTGGAAAATAACTTACCTGGTCTTGAATAGCATGACCAGTCTCATGAGCGGCTACACCGATCGCTGCTACAGAAGTTGAGTTGTAAGTAGCATCTGATAAACGCAAAATATTGTTTTGAGAATCGTAATGGTCGGTCAAGTCGCCTTGAACACGATCTAAGGCCACGTCTTGTAAACCTGCATTATCTAAAATATTTCGAGAAACTTCCCATGCAGTAAGTCCTCTGGAATTTCCTATATCTGAATATTTATTGTACGTGCTGCGCACATAACTGCTTGCAATACCGGAAATCACTAATCCAATGAGAATAAAAATCATCGTTGGGTCCCAAAAAAAGTAAAATGGCATAATATTCTCCTTTCATTCCAATCATTCTGTCTTATTATATGTTTATCTTACCATGAAAAGTATAAAAGTAAATTTAACAAAAAGAATAAAGTCTTAAATACAGACTCACTGATAGACAGTATACCAGTCATATGTGAAACTTTTGTAACGTCAATTTGAAATATTAAATTTTTTTAAAAAAAGGCCGATAAGATAAACAACTAGATGTTAAAAAAACTCTTTAACTCAGAAGATAAAGCTGCTGAGTTAAAGAGAGAAATTGTATCGGTTTAAACATAAAATAGAATGGAGAGAAACATTAACCCGGTTCCTAATAAAACAAACAGGTGCCATACTACATGCATGTACTTAACATTTCGTAAACTGTAAAAAATCGTTCCAATGATATAAGCGGCTCCACCAGCAACCAATAAATACAAACCGTTTGTTCCCAGGCCTTCATATAAAGGTTTAAACGTAAAGACACAGAGCAATCCCATTCCAATATAAACTAGGGTAGAAACATTTGGGAATTTTTCCACAGCCACGCTCTTGAAAATGATACCAGATAGAGCAATGACCCAAACGATACTAAACATTGTCCATCCTAAAGTTCCGCCGATGGTTACTAAGTAATAAGGGGTATACGTTCCTGCGATCAACACATAAATACTGCTGTGGTCAAATATTTTGAATAACCTTCTGACACGGGTAAAACTCAAACTATGATACAAGGTAGAACATAAATACAACAGAATGAGACTTGATCCATAAACAATGTAAGAGGCAAGTTCTATTGTGGAACCACTTTGAGAACCTTTCATAAGTAACAATACCAGACCAGCTATGCTCAACAAGACTCCGATTCCATGAGTAACCGCATTTAAAACCTCATTGCGAATCAAGTATTTTTTTGTAAATGTGGGTGTCTTGACCAAAGTAAATAACCTCCTTAAGAAAAATAAAACGGTACAAGAACTACGATAACCTGTCATGAACTTAATTATAGTAAAATAGTTGTACTCGTTCAACAAATTCATTTTAACACACGGTTATAGATGTGTCACTATCTAGTTATCGAAACTAGATAAAAATTTTAGCAGGATATTGTTTTTTGTTTCTTTGAATACGTAGTAAACTAAAGATACTTTAAAGATAACGAAAGCAATGGTAAAGCGAGCAACAAAAATAACGAAAATACTCATCGAACAATGTCAGCACCGTTCTAAAGTATTTTCGTTTCCGGGGGTATATTCATAAGAAATGCTCTACTTTCTATATTTTAAGTAATGTAACAGCCTTATAAATTTACATTAAGGCATATCTGTCTTAGGATGCAAGAATGCCCATCACTTTTCCGAACGAACAACAATTTTTGAATATTCATAAGGTATAAATCATTTAACGTTAAATCGTTTTTTCTTAAAATTTTTTCTAAAGGAATATCTACTTCTCCATCAGCGTTTAAAATAAAGTCTTCCTGATCGATCTCTAATTCAATTTCAGCATCGCATTTGATTAAGACATAGGCATACCGGACATTTATTTTGTTTTTTACTGTATCCATGACCATTCACTCCTTTAGTACATAAAGGCAACTTTGTTCTTCACATTTGAACTTAGCTGTTTTTAAAGATTTAAATATTGTCATATAAGACAAGAAATAACCAATGGATCACAAAAAATACAAAAGAGGAGTAGATTAGGATAAAGGGTTCGAATACAATTCGTGAGGGTTGTAGGTTCACAAATGACAGAAACTCCTCTTTTGCATTTATTTATTCGACTGACTAGAATAGGGCTGGAAGTAATGCGTATGTTCCATAAACAACAGGAGGAGCGCCAACGGTAACAAGAACACCTAAGATATTAAAGAAATTCTTTTTGATAAATTTTTTCATCAATACCACCTAGCCTTTCTTAAGATAAATTTAGTGTACTACAAAAAAATGAAAAAAGTATATATGTGTCATATAAAGGAAAGTGAGGAACAAGTCTATGGAAAAAAATTATGGCCAAGTACTAAGACGAATGCGCGAAGAAAAAGGGTACTCCTTACGACAAGTTTCTAATGGGATCTTATCGACTTCTTTTTTATCCAAGTTCGAACGCGGCGAATCGAATATTTCGCTGAGTCATTTTGTTAACGTTATTGAACGAATGAACATTTCTCTAGATGAATTTATTTTTTCTGCCAATGAGTATAAACCCAATGAATTGGATAGTTTAATGTCTGAAATTGCGTCAGCCTATCAACGCAACAATACATCAAAATTAAAAATGATCACCAATAAAGAGTATCAAAAATGGGAAGAGTACGGTTTAGATGCCTATCTGTGCAATTCCATTATGGCAGAAGCAAAAATGTTGAATTTACAAAGAAAAGAAATCGACAAGAAAAAAAGGGAGTACTTAGCGAATTACTTATTCAATGTAGAATTGTGGGGAAATTATGAATTGGTGATTTATGCCAATGCTTTGACTGTTTTCCCGCCTGAAACCGTTATTGCGCTTTCTAAAGAAGTGGTTAAAAAGACCTCTATGTATAAATTAGTGAATAAAAATTTCGTGCAGACATTAGGGATTCTGATCAATACAACGATTGTCTGTTTAGAATCAAACCTGCTTAATGATGCTTTGTATTTTATTTTAACGTTGGAGAATATGCACATGGCTGAAAATTTATTTTATGAACGTACTCTTCTGGTTTTCTTTAAAGGAATTTATGAAATTAAAAAAGGCAACATAGAAGCTGGAGAAGAGCTCTCTCGAAAAGCCATCACGACAATGTATACGATTGGTTCAGAGGATTTAGCTATTAGCTACGAAGAATATTTAGAAAGTATGCTGATCCTTCAAATCAAAGAAACACCTATTTAAAAATAAACAACACTTAAATTCCACTATATGACAAAATTCGGTTTAGTAGTGCTTTAAATAATATGGTATCATGTGAGTGAATCAAGAATAAGGATTTTTATTTTGAAAAGAGAATAATTAAGGAGAACGTATCATGTTGTGGATGTGGATATTTGTAGGTATTTTACTCGTGGCTATTGCCGCACTAGTGTATTTTAACGAAGGTGGGCCGGCAACAATCGAGATCTTTGTAATGATTGGTTTATTTGTATTGTTTATGGTGTTGGATTTATGGCAGATCAGTGCAGTTATTGTGCTGGTTTGGGGATATCGTCAATATTTAAAAAACAAACGAAAAAATAAATGACTTAAAAAGAGCCTAGTGAAGACTAGTACAGCTGTATTTAGAGTTGGCTTATAGGACGCGAAAAAGCAGAAGAAAAGATAATTTATTCTTCTGCTTTTTATTTCGGCTTTGTTTCAACCTTTTTTAACAAGGATGAATCATTTAGGAAGAAAAAATATTTCCGCTAATGGGTAGAGAAATAAAGCATGGGGGTTAAAATAAGAAAGATGTTGTCGCCTATTTAAAACGGTGCAACATCTTTTTTTAATGAAAAGATGATAAAATAATTAGGTTAAACTCATTTTTAAAACAGCTACATAAAAGGGTTTTGAAGGTTTTAAATTAAAATAAGACTAAAATGATGTTAGAAAACATAACATTAGATGTTATGTTCTAATTGATTTCTAATAAACCTGTATCTATAATTTGGTTTTAAGTAAAAAAACTTTAAACCGTACAAAAACTATGGACTAAAAGTTTTTTCAAAAGGAGATGAGCAGAATTGATTCAGTTACAGAATGTAAACAAATATTTTGGTGACCACCATGTATTAAAAGACATTAATTTAGAGGTGGCAGAAGGAGAAAAAATCGTCATTATAGGACCTTCTGGGTCTGGTAAAAGTACAACTGTCAGATGCATGAATTTTCTTGAAGAACCCACATCAGGAGAAGTTTTTATTGAAGGATACCAAGTAAATGCAAGAAATAAACTAGAAGTTGTGCGGAATTCATCGGCAATGGTTTTTCAACAGTTCAACCTCTATCCGCATATGACAGTGTTAGAAAATCTGACAATTGGTCCGATAAAATTGCAAAAAAAATCAAAAAAAGAAGCAGAAGAGACAGCTTATCGGTATCTAGATATCGTAGGGTTAAGAGAAAAAGCGCTGGTTTACCCTTCAACACTATCTGGTGGACAGCAACAAAGAGTCGCAATTGCCAGAGCACTTTGCTCAGAAAAAAAGATTATTTTATTCGATGAACCAACTTCTGCTTTAGATCCTGAAACGGTACAAGAAGTATTAGATGTCATGATCCAGTTATCGAATATGAATATCACGATGGTCGTGGTGACGCACGAGATAGGATTTGCTAAACAAGTCGCAGATCGTGTTATCTTTATGGACGAGGGGACTATTCTTGAAGTAGGATCGCCGGAGCATTTCTTTGAAAATCCGACTCATGAACGAACGAAAGCATTTTTAAGCAAAATTTTACGATAAAAATAGAGATTTATTTAGGGGGAAAAAGAGATGAAAAAAAGAAATTTATTTGCGACAGTAATGTTATCTAGTTTATTATTTTTAGGAGCCTGCTCGTCAGAAGAAGGTTCTGCAACGGAAGCTGCAAATGGATCTGATCAAGTAACGATTGAATCGATCAAGGAAGCTGGCGTTTTAAAAGTAGGGGTCAAAGAAGATGTTCCGAATTTTGGTTTGAAGAATACGGAAACTGGGGAGACAGAAGGATTTGAAATCGATATTGCTAAGAAAATAGCGGAAGATATCCTTGGTGATCCAGATGCTATTGAATTGACACCTGTTACGGCTAAGACACGTGGTCCATTGTTGGACAATGGAGAAGTTGACATGATCATCGCCACTTTTACGGTGACTGAAGAACGGAAAGAAACCTATAACTTTACAGATGCTTATTATGAAGATGCAGTTGGTTTGCTGGTCAAAAAAGATAAGAACTACGAAGGTTTGAAAGATATGGATGGAGCGACTATCGGTGTATCTCAAAGTTCTACTACAGCAGATGCCATCAAAGCAGAAGCTGAACCATATGATATCACATTGGACTTTTCCGAATATGCCACTTATCCGGAAATCAAAGCGGCACTAGACTCAGGCCGCGTAGATGCGTTCAGTGTGGACAGATCTATTTTGGCTGGTTACTTGGATGATTCTACGGAGGTTTTGCCAGATCGTTTTGCGACTCAAGACTATGGAATCGCTACTAAGAAAACAAACACAGAATTAGCAGAGCACACAAATGAGTTAATCACTACATGGGGAGAAAATGGTACTCTTGATGGATTGGTTTCAGAGTGGGGACTGAATGAATAATGAACAGCACAAATCCATTCGCTCTTTGGAGATGGGAGGCTCTTTTTCAAAATATCGATAATCTTGGAGCTGGTTTTTTTAGGACACTTCAAGTAGCCATCTTAGCATTAATAGTATCGTTGATCGTAGGTATGTTCGTTGGGATCTTATCCACAGCCCAAAACTGGGTTCCGCGTTCCATTGCTCGAGTGTATGTGGAGATCTTTCAAAATATTCCGCTTGTGATCCAAATTTTCTTCATGTATAACGGGTTAGCCATGGCGGGTATAGTGTTGAGTGAATTTACTATAGGGGTAGTAGGTGTTGGGCTGTATCATGGGGCATATGTAGGAGAAGTAGTTCGTGCAGGTATTTTATCGATGCCTAAGGGCCAACATGAGGCAGCTTATTCTCAAGGATTTAACTACGCACAAACGATGCGTTACATTATCTTGCCGCAAATGGTGAAAAGCATTTTGCCACCATTAACGAATCAAGCGGTCAATCTCATTAAAAATACATCCGTGTTAGCGATCATTGCTGGAGCAGACTTGATGTATGCGGCTGATTCTTATGCTGCTTCTTCCTTAAATTACGGACCGGCATATGTCTTAGCCGGGTTATTGTACTTCTTACTTTGTTTCCCGCTGGCCACATTCTCAAGGAAATATGAAGAGAAGCTGAAAAAGAATGATGCCATAGTGGTGGATGTTCCGGAGGTGATGGAATGATCGAATCTATAAGAACTGTCTTTACCCAACCTAATGTCTTATTTTTATTAAATGGCTTAAAAACATCTTTACTGATTTCTTTAGCAGTCGTGATCCTTTCCATCCTATTCGGGACCCTTTTAGGGTTGGTTAGAAATTACGAAAAGAAATTTTTTGGCAAATTAGCCGGTTTTTATATTGAATTGTTTCGCAATACGCCGTTGCTTTTATGGATGCTGGGTTGTGCATTTCTGATTCCGGGAAGTACAATTTTAGTGAAAGGTTCTCTAGCTTTATTTTTGTATACAGCTGCAGTAGTAGCTGAAATTGTACGTGGAGGATTAAATTCGATACCAGAAGGCCAATTTGAAGCCGCTCATTCTCAAGGGTTTTCTTTTTTTCAATCCTTAATGTATATTATTCTGCCTCAAACGTTCAAAAAAATTATTCCTTCTTTGTTGTCACAAGTGATAACAACCATTAAGGATACTTCTTTCCTTGCTGGTTTAGGAATAATGGAATTTACTCGAAGCGGACAAGTTATTTTAGGAAAAGCCACAAAAACTTCTGAAGTCTTTTTGATTTATGGTTTTTTAGCTTTAGTGTACTTTATGATCTGTTTCTTGCTTTCTATTTTAGTAAGGAATTGGCACAATAGAAATTCTGAAAATGTGTAGCAGTTGTTCAAAAAGTTGAAGACCTTATATGAGTTAACGTTCAGTTGTTGATAAATTAAACAAGAACGAAACGATTTTTTATTCTGTTTGCCTAAAAAGCACTCTACCGTTGTATAGTAGAGTGCTTTTGGTTATTTCGCAGGATTCGTATAATCAAATTGATTGACGATTTCTGTTAAAGATTGGTTTAAAGTAATTGCAGGACGACCCATAAGTTTTTGCAGATCCTCACTTTCAACGTCTAAATCGCCATGGCGAATCGATTGTTGGATCTCTACAGAAAATTCAGCCATGATATCGGGGGTTCCATTAGCGATCAGAACTTCTTGATAAGTACGGTCATTTACATTCCGTACAATCACTCGACGCCCCAATATATTGGTTAATTCTCTAGCCATATCTGCATAACTGGAAGGCTTTCCAGAAAGTTCATAAATTTTATTTTCATGTCCTGATGAGGATAATACAGCTGCAGCAGCCTCTGCATAATCCACGCGTGGTACCCATCCAACACGGCCATCTTCAGCAGATGTCAGAACAGGACCACCTTCTAATACATTTTTAACGGTTCCAATTTCATTTTCGATGTACCAATTGTTTCGTAAAAAGGTAAACGGAATACCACTGTCTCGAATGAGTTGTTCTGTCTGGCGGTGAACTTCAGCAACTGGCAAAGTGCTTTCTTGTGGTTTTGAAATACTCGTATAGACGATCGATCCTACTCCGCATTTCTCAGCAGCATAAATCGCGTTAGAATGTTGACGAATTCGGGTTTCATCATCTCCTTGAGAAGAAATCAGCAGCAATTTATCGATTCCTGAGAAAGCTCGTTCCAAAGAAGCTGGATCTTCATAATCTGCTTGTCGAACATCCACGCCTTCTTCTTTTAGGCCGGCAGCTTTTTCTGGATCTCTGGCAGAAATCACTAAGTCTTCTACAGATGCTCTTTCCAGCAAAGCCTCCATTACTTTAACACCCAGCATACCGGTTGCTCCCGTAACTAAAATTTTCATTTCCATCCCTCCAAAAGAAATCCGATTTCTTATTTTAATTATACGCAGAATCAAGAAAAAAGAGAAATCTAAAGCCGTCAAAAAAAGCCCAATGCATCGAGCATCGAGCTTTACTATGAATTGGGAAAGATTAGTTCAATTTAACCGCTGTTCCACTGCATGTTACCATGATCATTCCGTTGTCGGCGCCTAATGTTTCATAGTCCATCTTTACACCGATAACTGCATCCGCTCCCATTTCCGTGGCACGATTTGCCATTTCATCTAGAGCATTTTCACGTGCTTGCAGGATTTCGTCTTCATATCCTTGTGAACGTCCACCGAAAAAGTTGCGCATTCCTGCACCCAAGTCTTTTAAAAAATTGATTCCAGAGATAACTTCGCCAAAAACGATTCCTTCGTATGAAGCAATCGTTCTGCCTTCCACATTACCAGTTGTTGTGATGATCATTTAAATCCCTCCAAAAAAATGTAATGGTATACAACTAATAGTATACCATTACATAACTAAAGTTGTACATTATCCATTAACGACAGAGCCGCCGTTTACATGCAAGACTTGGCCTGTCACATAACTGGAGTCCGAACTGGCCAGGTAAACATAAGTAGGTGCCAGTTCAAAAGCTTCCCCAGCTCTCTTCATAGGGACAGATGCTCCAAATTCTTCTTTATCAGTAGTTCCTGTAGTGGCCGGAATCAAAGGCGTCCAAATCGGACCAGGGGCAACAGCGTTTACCCGAATGTGTTTATCCAAAAACTCGGTATTTTGAGCCAAAGATCTCGTAAAGGAAACAATCGCTCCTTTAGTAGAAGAATAATCGAGTAGAGAAGGGTTTCCTTTGTAAGCTGTGACGGATGTACTATTGATCACTATTCCACCTTCATTAAAATGCGGCAGAACAGCTTTTGCGAAATAAAACATCGAGAAAATGTTGGTTCGGAAAGTTCGATGCAGTTGTTCTACCGAAATATCTGTAATTGACTCTTTTGTCAGTTGTTCTGCAGCATTATTTACTAAAATATCAATTCCACCATATTCAGCAACCGTTTTATCTACTACTTCTTGGACAAAATCGTCGTCGCCCACATCACCAGTAAACCACAAAACTGATCCGCTTAACTCTTCCACGCGTTGTTTTACTTCAGCTGCATCTTCATGTTCTTCAATGTCCACTAAAGCCAACTTAGCACCTTCTTGGGCAAATGCAACAGCAACTGCGGCACCGATTCCGCTGTCAGCTCCGGTAACGATCGCTACTTTGTCTTTCAGTTTTCCGGCTGCTTTGTAATCTGGATTTTCAATTAATGGTTCTGGACTCATATTTCCCGACTTATCTGGCTGTAAATAATTTTCCTTTGGAGCTTGAGTATCAAGTTTCTTTTCATCTGCCATTAAAAACACCATCCTTATCACAGTTTTAATCAATGCCAGAATAGCAGGTAAATGATTAGAATTCAAACCAAAAGACTCTGCAAGAGAGTCTTTTTACGGACTTCATAATTGGTTTATGAAAGTAAAAAAAGTATACTGAATATAGGAAACATTCGTCATTAAGGAGGATATACCGTGCCAAAAATAAAGAGAAAAGAACACAAATTGGATACCGGAAAAGATGAAGATGTTGAATTGAAAGCTGGACGATTAAGGATTTATTTTCAAAATCGATACAATCTCATCTCTTTAATCAATGACTTTTTAGTAGGAATTATGTATATTTTCGGGAGCTTGGCTCCAATGATGGGATTTCCAAGTCAGTATGGTACTTACCTTTATCTAGCAGGAGGTATCTTTTTGATGATGCGCCCAGTACTGAAGATCCTTCACAATATTTATATTTATACAGATGTGGATTACATTGATGAAGAAGAACTAAAAGCTAGAGAAGAGGAGGAGGAGAGAAAAAAGCAAGAGACTGAAGGAGAAGACCAAGAAGATGAAGAGAAAAAACAAGAAGACCAAGAGTACAATGAAGAATATTATGGGGATGATAAGAACGAAGAGTACGAGAAACACGATGATGCGTAAATCAGCGTTATAGATAACAAATTTCTTCGTGGAAAGAAGGTCGGAACAAATGAAATGGACCAAATTTTTTAAAGGACAGGTACAAAATTTAACAGATGCAATCAGTCGCTTTCCATTATCCGTCGTATTTTTAGTCATTGCTACGAGTATTTTATCTCTTAATATACAGTCGGAAGAGTTTGATTATTATGAGCTGGTGATCGCCAGTTTTGTAGGAGCTTTAGCTGCAGCAGTAGCACAAATGGTTTTTGAACGATTTTTCTCTCACAGAGAAAAACTGCGTTGGATGATTCTTTCACCTGCGCTTTTGTTAGCTATTATTTACTATTTTACTCTGAATGTTGAAACAGATGTTTTTTCACTTGAAGTAGTGATCCGGACAACGGTCTTATCGTTTGCGCTGCTCATTGCGTTTATATGGATTCCAAGTATTCGCAATCGGTTGTCATTCAGTGATTCTTTTACCGCTACTTTCAAAGCCTTGTTTACAACTATTTTATTTTCTGTCGTTTTGACAATAGGGATCATGTCTATTTTATCGGCCATCAATGTTTTACTGTTTACAGTGGACTATCGCGTGTTTGCCCATGCTGCAAATGTAGTGGCGTCATTATTTGCACCGATTTTCTTCTTATCGGATATCCCGCATTATACAGCGACAATTGAGCAGGATGCTGTGAAAGAAGAATTGTCTCCAGAAGTTGAAACAGCCATCAGTGTTCCAAAAATAATGGAAGTATTGCTGTCTTATATCATTATTCCAATCACTATGGTTTTTACCATTATACTAGCACTGTATATTGTTCTGAATATAGGAAGAGATTTTTGGGTAGATAATTTACTGGAACCCATGCTGGTCAGTTATGCCATAGTGGTGATATTAGTGATGCTGCTGATTGGAAGGTTGGAAAACAAAATGGTGACTAGTTTCAGGCTGGTATTTCCAAAAGTCCTCTTCTTTATCGTTCTGCTCCAAACAGTAGCTTCTATTATACAAATCAATGAAAAAGGGCTGACCATTGGCCGTTACTACGTTATTCTATTTGGAGTTTTTGCGATCATCGCCAGTGTTATTTTCAGTATTTGGCCAAAACAAAAAAATGGGCTAGTAGCGATTGTACTGATTGTTTTTTCTGTCATCTCGATTGTTCCCCCAGTAGACGCTTTTACGGTCAGCAAAAATGGGCAAATGGCTTTTCTAAGATCTGTGTTGAATGATAACAACATGCTTGCGGAAAATACCATTGTCCCTAATGCAGATGTACCGGAGAATGAGCAGCGGAAAATTGTAGAAACCGTCAATGACTTAGAGAGTAACGGCTATATTGATGAAGTTGGATTTCTGCCGAAAGATTTTCAATCCTCGGTAGATTTTGAAGAAACATTTGGTTTCAACCAATATGGAGCAGCAACTGAAGTATTCAGCTACCATTATTTTGAATGGGGAAATGGTACGGTGTTAGATGTTTCCAATTATCAAACCATGTCAAAAATACAAGTAGATACCCTGTCACAAGGTACGAATGCAGAAACTGTTCAAACTATTGAGATAGAGGAAGTTGCGTATCAATTAGAGGTAACTGAAGAAGAAAATAGTGTGCTGCTCTCTTTGAAGGATGAGGAAGGAAATACATTGATCAGTACGAATGTAACAGAAATGACCAATGAATTGAATCAATCTCCTGATGCAGTTTCACAAGAGTTGACCTTAGATCAGGCACTGATTGAAAGCGAAAATGAGGGAGCTTTGATGGACATATTAGTGACCCAATTGGATTTCAATAACAATGGAGAATTTTATATGGAACTATTTGCTTTGATTCATGTCAAATAAAAGAGTGAGGAGTAGATTGTGGTGTGTGGAAGATACTCATTTGAAGCTAGTCAGAAAGAACTGATAGCACGGTATCGATTGAAAGAAGCAGATTTTAATTACGGTGCTAAAGAAGAAATTTACCCGACAACTATTTCACCCATTATTCTTCCAGACAAAAAATCAGCTTTACTGACTTGGGGATTTTCTCCGAGTTTTGCAAAAGGTCCGCTGATTAATGCAAGAGGAGAGTCTATTTTAGAGAAGCCGACATTTAGTAAAGCGTTTAGAACCAATCGTTGCTTGGTACCTGCTACGTCCTTTTTTGAATGGGAAAAGATTGGCAATCATAAAGAAAAACGCAAAATTTCTGTCAAAGACCAATCGATTTTTTCCATAGCGGCTATATGTGATCTTTTTATAGACAAAAACGGGAAAGAAGCATGGATGTATTCTATTATTACGACCGAAGCCAATGAAGCAATGAAAAAAATCCATGATCGAATGCCTGTTATCTTATTACCTGAAAATGAAGCAGATTATCTGGACTTAAACCAAGATCCTAAAACAGTTCATCAATTGTTGCGACCTTTTGAAAAAGAGTTGAGTATTGTGTGAAGCAGAATGAAAAAAAAGCTGGGTTTTCTCCAGCTTTTTTTATTTGGCTGAAAGTTCTGAATATTCTATTAGTACAACTTGAATTACTGAAGGCAAAAGTGTATCGTTGAAGTTATGATCTTGCGCTGCTTGACAATAGATAGTTTTAAGCTGGCAAGTAAGCACGAAGCGAAAATTTATAAGGAGAGAAGCAAACGTGAAAAAAACAGAAATCCGGAATCCAATTATCCGGAAATCAAAAGGAAAAGCTCAAACCGTTTTTAAAAGCATGATCAAGGATCCATTAAAGTTGGACATCCTGAATATTGCTTGGCCTGTCTTAATGGAATTAGTGTTAAGTTCTATATTTGGTATGATCGATATGATGATGCTGGGAAATATTCCAGATAACAACTATGCGGCTGCGGCTGTTTCATCTGTGGGTTTGACTAATCAGCCTTTATTTTTAGCGCTGTCTGTAGTACAAGCGTTGAATGTCGGTGGTACAGCCATGATAGCTCGTTATTATGGAGCAGGCGAAAAGAAGCGAATGGAAAATGTTTTGAAACACGTTATGTTGTTCGGTCTGTTTTTCTCGATCCCTATTTCTGTATTCGGGTTGTTGAATGCGGAAACTATTTTGACGTTCATGGGTGGAGAACCTCATGCCGTTGCTATTGGAGCAAGTTATTTTAGAGTCATTTGTATCAGCTACTTATTCCAATCGTTTAACATTAGTATTACAGGAGCCCTTCGTGGGATTGGCCAAACGCAAATTCCAATGCGCATCAATATCTTGGTAAACTTTTTAAATGTTATCGGGAACGCTATATTGATTTATGGTCTACTAGGTATACCCGCTTTAGGAGTCGTTGGAGCTGCAACTTCAACAGCTGCAGCGAATCTGATTGCCAGTACATTACTGGTACGTTTCCTGATGAAAGGGAACAGTGAACTCCCCTTTTCATTCAAACGCAAATTTACATTTGATAAACGGACTTTGAAAAATTTAGTTCGTATCGGGATGCCTTCCGCCATTGAACAGTTGATTTTGCGTGCGGGAGTTATTCTGTTCATTCAAATCGTCTCCAGTCTTGGGACTGTTATTTTTGCTGCACATCAAATTGGAATGAATATATTAAGTCTGTCATTTACTACAGGGCAAGCCTTTGGTATATCTTCATCTTCATTGGTTGGACGTTCTTTAGGCAAAAAGGATACCGATCTGGCTGCGGAATACGCTAAGAAAACGAGTGCCATGGGGGCCATTACGGGTTTGGTAGTAGGAACAGCTTTATTTATCGGTTCGGAAGTCTTTGTTGGATTTTATTCCAATGACTCAGCGATTATCGAAAATGCTTCACTGGCCTTAAAAATCATTGCTGTTGTTCAGCCGTTCCAAACACATCAATTGATCGTTGCCGGTTCTTTACGAGGTGCAGGAGATACCATGTTCCCATTAATCTCTACCTTTGTTGGAGTATTGATCGTTCGTGTACTATCCGCGTACTTTTTTGTATTTATTCTAGATCTTGGTCTGTTAGGAGCCTGGATGGGTATCGTCTTAGACCAATTCCTAAGATGGGTCTTAGTAGGTCTGCGCTTTAAATCGGGAAAATGGAAACATATAGTGATTCATTAAAAGTGTCACGTATAATTCGTTTAAGAGCAGAACATGGAGCCGCATGGATAAACTTTCGCAAAAAAGCAAATTACTTTGATCAGAAAAACCTTATTCATAGCAAATTATGCGACAAATCAGTATACTTTATTAAACGATATATTTTACTGAAAGTAGGGTTGTTATGAAATTATACATTCGAGCAAAACGTTTTTCTTTAAGAGATAGTTTGATTGTACGAAATGAAAAAGATGAGCCCATTTACGAAATCAAAAGCGAATGGTTGTCATTTGGACGAAAGGTACATATCTATGATCAGCAGAATGAAGAAGTAGCTTCTATTGAAGAAAAGAAGTTCGGTTTTTCAGCGAAATACGCAATCAGTCAATTAGATACCAATGTAGCTGTCGTCAAAAAAGAAAACAATCTGGTTGCTTCGGATTATGATATTGATAAACTCAACTGGAAGATCAAAGGCAACGTGGAAGACAATGAGTACAAGATCAAAGAACGTTTACGGACAGTAGCCGAATTGAAGAAAAAATGGTTCTCAGTCGGTGAATCGTATGTACTAGAAGTGGAAGAAGAACAAGATTCTGTGGTGGCTTTAGCTGTTGTAGTGGCTATTTGGAGCTTGCAAGCAGATGCTGAAGAAAAAGAAGATGAATAGAAAAAATCCTCGCCAACTAATTTCTGGCGGGGATTTTTATGATCTTTTGAAAAAAGACTAGATATCTAATTGGAAATATGCTGTAAGTGAGCCCTTTTTACCTGTGTGGTGCCATTCATGGTATTGAGCAAACACCTGCATCACATCGCCTTCTGCTCTATCCACTAATTCTTTCACCGCTAAAAAACTCCTCCAATAATCATACATGATACTGGTCATGTTGCCTTTATAAGTACTATTGCCGAATTCACTCAAAGAATGGTGCCCATATTTTTCTTTGAATTCTTTGACTAAAGTTCGTTCGACAGTACTGATCTCATCAAATTCTTCCTCAGTTAACAAAAACTTCCGTGGCAAATAAAAACACATTCCTTCTTCGAACCAAATATCTTTTTCCCAGTTTCCGTCATCAAATCCTTCTAAGAACAAATCGCTGTGATGAGTCAATTCATGTGCTAAAATCTCCATCATTTGGCTTTCCATATTCCGTTCATAATAATTTTTGATGACCGGCAAATCACGTCCATCCAATTGCTCATAGAAAATAGTTTTCCAATCCTCCATAACGGGTGACATGTAAATAACGTCTTTTCTCGTATAGGCTGGAATCGGAATCGTAGAAAAAATAGTTGTAGCTAATTCAGTGGATGTCCAAACGATAGCTTTAGGACTTTCTTTTAAAGCGAATGATTGTTGGAGATACACTTCATACGGTTGAAGTTGTTGGAACATCGACTGGATGATTTTTCTATGGGGTTCTACTTGAGTTAAATCTTCAAAAGCAAAAATCTGTTTCATAAATACAATCCTTTCCTTAAAAGTCAATTAATCGTACATTTCTTTTTTGATTTTATCTTGGATCATTACCACGTTTGTTTTCAGTAGATGTTCTCCATACGCAGGCTCAATACATTCCTTCCAATATTCCAAGTGTTTTTTATCGACATCAGCAGTAGAAAATTCCACTTCATTAGGAGACATTCCTTGATAAGAAACCCAGTATAAATACATTGTTCCTTCGATAATTTCTTCAAATATTGACTCTACATACATTTTTTCACCGGGCAGAGTTTCGATGACTTCAGCTAAATGATGGTTTAAAAAAAGCATCCATTCTCGAGCAGTGTCTTCTTTTCCGGATTTTACTCTAAAACGTTCTAATTCCACATGTAACGGTCCCGTTGTAGTCCTCTCCTTAAAGAATAATTAAGTTAAGTATAGCAAAAAACAGCCATAATGGATAAGGATTTTAGAAAGATAAAATATTTAGTAAACTTTACTTGAATTTGTTTACTAGATGGAATAAAATAGAATCAAAGAGAACTTGAAAGCGTTTTTAATAAAAGGAGGCAGTCAAACACATGCAATTAGATCAGTTAACAGAAACATTCGAACAATTATATGGAAAGAAAGAAATCCATTCTTTTTTCGCACCAGGAAGAATTAATTTGATAGGGGAGCATACAGATTACAATGGAGGGAACGTTTTTCCCTGTGCTATTACTTTGGGGACTTACGGCATAGCTAGTAAACGGGAAGATACCACAGTAAAGTTGTATTCTGAAAATTTTCCAGAAGCAGGAGTTATTTCATTTGATTTGAGTGAATTGAGCTATAAAAAAGAAGATAACTGGGCGAACTATCCTAAAGGTGTCATCAAGTTCTTGAAAGAATCAGGACATGCTATTTCTACTGGTTTAGAAATGGTCATTTGTGGAACGATTCCTAATGGTGCAGGCTTATCTTCTTCAGCATCTATCGAATTATTGATGGGAGTAGTATTAGAGGAATTGTTTGATTTGAAGGTCGAACGGTTAGAGTTGATTCAAATTGGGAAAAAAGTAGAAAATGAATTTATTGGGGTCAACTCAGGAATCATGGATCAATTTGCCGTGGGGATGGGTCAAAAGAATAGAGCTATTTTATTGGATACAAATACTTTAGAGTATGAAATGGTGCCTGTTGAATTGACTGATCATGTCATCGTGATCATGAATTCAAAGAAAAGACGTGAGCTGGCTGATTCAAAATACAATGAACGTCGAAGCGAATGCGAACAAGCTTTAAGCGAGTTGCAAACGGTGTTGGCTATTCAATCATTGGGTGACCTGGATGAAGCCACTTTTGAAGCCAATAAGCAAGTTATCTCCAGCGAAGTTTTGTCGAGACGCGCGAAACATGCTGTGTACGAAAACCAACGGACGCTAAAAGCTACGGAAGCGTTGAAAGCAGGAGATTTGATTACTTTTGGCAAATTAATGAATGAATCCCACTTATCTACTCAAGAAGATTACGAAGTGACTGGTATAGAGTTAGATACCTTGGTACATAGTGCTTGGGAACAGCCTGGAGTGATCGGAGCACGTATGACAGGAGCTGGATTTGGCGGCTGTGCTATTGCCATCGTTCAAAAAGACAGTACTGAAACGTTTATCCAACAGGTTGGAGCTGAATATGAAAGTAATATCGGCTATGCAGCTGAATTTTACATTGCGGAAATCAGTGATGGAGCTAAAGTACGATAAAAATGACTCGAAAAGGAGCAAAATAGTGATTGATCAAGCTATAATCGATTTTATTGAAATTGGGATACGGAAACAAAAAATGGCTAAAGTAGATCGTGTATACAAAACGAATCAATTGTTGGCTTTATTGCATAAAATAGACTTTGAACCTTCTATTGTCCACAGCACACCGCTGCCATCTGTTTTAGAAGTATTGGATGAACTGGTCAATTATGCGGCAACAACTGGAAGAATCGAAGATAGCCCATCCCATAGAGACGTATTGGAAGCAGAAATAATGGATTTAGTGACACCATTGCCTTCAAAAGTAAACGATGATTTCTGGAGTTTGTATGAAAACAGCCCTAAAGAAGCTACGGATTACTTTTATGGATTAAGCCAATCAAACAATTATATCAAAACAAGAAGTATTGCCAAAAATATCCATTTTTTGAAAGAAACAGAGTATGGCGATCTGGAAATCACCATCAATCTTTCCAAACCCGAAAAGGATTCAAAAGAGATCGCTTTAGCTAAAAACGCAGTCAGTTCCAGTTATCCAGCATGTTTATTGTGTATGGAAAATGAAGGATATGAAGGACATGCAACACATCCAGGAAGAGCCAACCACCGCTTAGTCCGCATGTCTGTCAATCATGAAACATGGGGCTTCCAGTACTCTCCTTATTCTTATTACAATGAGCACGCTATATTCTTATCTGAAGAACATCGCCCAATGAATGTAAACGGGGAGGCTTATCGAAACCTGTTGAACATTGTAGAAACTTTGCCGCATTATTTCGTAGGATCGAATGCTGGATTGCCAATCGTTGGCGGATCGATTTTAACACATGATCATTATCAAGGAGGTCGGCACACATTTCCAATGGAAAAAGCAGAAACGAATGTACCTTTTTCTTTAGATCAGTATCCTGAAGTAACATGTGGAATTGTAAAATGGCCGATGTCTGTTATTCGTCTGAAAAGCAAACAACCTGAAGCATTAGTTGAAGCGGGCAGTTATATTCTGGGGAAATGGGAACAGTACAGCGATGAATCAGCAGAAATTAGAGCATACTCTGGAGAAGAACCCCATAATGCTATTACCCCTATAGCTCGTCAAAAAAACGGCGTATTTGAATTGGATTTAGTACTACGCAACAATCGAACATCAGCAGAGTTTCCGTATGGAATCTTTCATCCGCATCCTGATGTGCAGCACATCAAAAAAGAAAATATTGGTTTGATAGAAGTCATGGGTCTAGCAATTTTGCCGCCTCGACTAGAAACGGAATTAAAAGAAGTGGAGCAGTATTTACTGGATCAACCCAACACAATCGCAGATTACCATAAAGAATGGGCGGATGAGTTAAAAGCAACTCAACACATCACGAAGGAAACGGTTGGAAAAGTGATTCAAGAGGGTGTGGGCTCTGTATTTTTACGGGTGTTGGAAGATGCAGGTGTGTATAAAGCAACAGACGATGGTAAAGAAGCCTTTAAAAGATTTGTAGAGACACTTTAAATTGCACAGTGGGGAGTGAAATAAAATGGAATTTGAGAAGAAATTTTTTGGAGACTTGTCAGGAGAAACGGTTTATGAGTACACGCTCACAAATAGTCAGGGTGTGTCCTTGTCTGCTTTGAACTTAGGAGGAGTAGTGACTTCAATCAAAACACCAGACAAACGTGGAGCTCTAGCCAATATCACATTAGGTTTCGATAATGTGGAAGATTATTTAACTTATCGGCCTTTCTATGGTGCACTAGTAGGGCGCGTGGCAGGAAGAATTGCAAAAGGGGAATTTTCTATTGAAGGCAAAAAATATCAATTGCAAGTAAATGAAGGAGAGAACCATCATCACGGAGGAAACCCTGCATTTGAGTCTCACCTTTGGGAAGTTTCTATAGAAGAAGAGGAAGCTGCTGCACATTTGATCTTTAAGTATTTTAGTCCAGCTGGAGAAAATGGATATCCAGGCAATGTTACTGTTACAGTAACGTACACGTTGTCCGAAGCCAATGAATGGAAAATCACTTATGAAGCTGAAACGGATGAGCCTACTTTATTCAATCCTACCAATCATGTGTACTTTAATTTGACGGGCGACCATACTAAAACCATTCGTGATCATGAACTGCAAATCAATAGTGACTTAGTAGGAGAATTGAAAGAGGATGGAATTCCAACAGGGAAAATGCTGCCTGTTAATGATACTGATTTTGATTTGAGAGAAGCTGCACCGTTGAGTAGAGGAATCGACAGCGAACACCCTCAATTAGAAAGCAACGAGGGATTTGACCATCCATTTTTCTTATCGCATAGAGGCTCTCAACCAGATGCTGTATTATATGATCCTGAAAGTGGCAGAAAAGTTGTTGTTACAACGGATTGTGATGCGGTAGTTATTTTTACTCACAATGGGGTCAGCGGTGATTACCGAATCGATGGAAAAACAGTTCAGCCATATGCAGGAGTAGCGATGGAAACACAAGCTATGCCGGACGCGATCAATCAAGAAAATTTCGGGGATGTCATCTTGTATCCAGGTGAACCATTCCGATCCGAAACCATTTATCAATTTGAATAAAAAGAGGACTTAGAATAAAGTCAGAAAAGTGGTGATAAAATGGCGACGATTAAAGAAATCGCTGAAAAAGCTGGTGTATCCAGCGCAACAGTTTCACGTGTATTGAATTATGATGAGAGTCTTTCCGTCAGCGATGATACTAAAAAACGCATTTTTGAGACAGCAGAAAATTTGAATTATTCTAAATTCCAAAAGAAGAAAAAGCTGAAACAAGGGAAAATTGCCATTGTACAATGGTATACAGAAAAAGAAGAACTCAATGATTTGTATTATTTATCGATCCGCTTAGGGGTGGAGAAAAAAGCAGCAGAAGAAGGGTATGAAATCGTTCGGCTGTTTCAAGATTCAAAGTCTGAGATAACTTCAGAGGTATCGGGGATCATAGCTATTGGAAAATTCAGTGAGCAAGAAATCAACAAGCTGAGTAAATGGACAAAAAATATTTGTTTTGTAGATTCAAATCAGCTGTCTCGTAAATTAGATTCTGTCGAAGTAGATTTTGAGCAGGCAGTTTCAGAAGTTGTGGATTATTTAATAGATCATGAACATCAGAAAATCGGTTTTATCGGAGGACAAGAAAGTTATGCAGATCAATCGGCTGTAGTTGCTGATAAACGACAAATGATTTTCGCACAGTTGCTCGATAAACAAGCCTTGTATAATGAAAAGTACTTTTTTGTGGCTGATTCTTATCATGTCAGTGAGGGGGAAAAAACGATGCAGCAAGCAATCGATTTTCTAGGTGATGACTTTCCAACGGCTTTTTTTGTAGCTAATGATGCATTAGCTATAGGTAGCTTAAGAACTCTGCAGGAAAATAGCGTGTCAGTTCCAGATGATGTATGTATTATCGGCTTTAACGATGCAAGTGTAGCGAAATATGTCTTTCCCACATTAAGCACGGTAAGAGTTGAAACAGAACTGATGGGAGAAACAGCGTTTGAACTTCTGATAGATCGGATGACTACAGAGCGAACAGTCGCTAAAAAAATTACTCTGACAACGGAATTGATGGTGCGAGAAAGTTCACAAAAATAATTGTTGCATGCAATAAAGAGAGCCTAATTAGACTCTCTTTTATTGTATACAGATAATAAACTTTGAGTGACTGCTTCTTCGGGCTATAAGTTCCTTAAAATTACTTAACCAACCCTGCTTTTTTAAAAGCATCATCTTGAGGTTCATAACCTATTGCGATTCTTGCTTGATCGATATCTAAGCGCGGGAATGTATTGTTGGATAGACCATTCACTACTAATGCCGGTTCTTTAAGTTCAGCTTTCAAGCAGCAATCCATTAAGTGACACATGTCACGATTGGATAAGTACATAGCTAACCCGCTGACATCTGTATTTGCGTCAAATTCGCTGTCGTCTTCTTTATAGTCTCCAATCCGTAAACCAATTGATTCCACGCCTTGTTCAAAAGCAAAATAAGAAGCTAGAGCTTCGATATAAACTTTTGATACACCATACAAGTCGCTAGGACGAGGGATATCAGAGATTTTTACTTGTACATTGGAAGGATAAGCATCTGAAGCATGAATAGAACTTGCATAGATGACACGTTTTAATGACGAACTTTTCGCTGCTGCATCAAATAAGTTGTATGGAAGTTTATAATTCAAGTCCAATAAACTATCATAAAAACCAGCAGTTGCATCTGCTTGTCCGGCCAATTGAATCACATAATCAATACCCTCTAACAGACCATCCCAACTGTTTTGTTCTACCAAATCTAATTCTTTGATTTCCATTTCTTTGAACAATTCTTTTTCCTTATCATCAAAGGATCGGTTTACTAACACTAATTCATGATTCGGATGTAAATGTTCAGCTAGATTTTTTCCGATACTTCCAGTAGCACCTGTGATTAAAATTTTTGCCATAGTCGTTCCTCCCGAAATTGAAATAATATTCAAGAAAAGTTATCTAAAAAAGGCAGACCAAAATTTCTTATGGTCTTGCCTTTTTTTGAATACCCATCAAATGTCATTCTTTTATTTATTATTCTGTGACAATAAAAGAATTCATCTTAGTGGTTGTCGTTTTTTTTATGATCCATATCATCTTTAAATTCGCCGACTTTTTTCTCTACGTCGCCTTTAGCTTTTTGTGCTTTTCCTTCGACTTGTTTGGACTTATCATCTGTCATATCGCCGTAAGTGTCTTTTGCGCCACCTACTGCTTTATCTTTTAGTCCTTCTGCTTTATCTTTCCAGCTTTCCTTTTTGTCTGCCATTCTTATTTCCTCCTCTTAGTAAATTTTATAAAAATAGGTTAAACCAATTGTTGGATCTGAATGCATGAACTATCTTATACCAAAATATTATCGCTTGAGAGGCAGAAAGGCAAATAAAAAGCCTTACAGGATAAAACTATGGTTGCAAAAGACAGAAAGTACGTAGTTGCTTAATATTCCCGCGTTTTTATGCTAAAATAATGGCATAGAGATTACGGAAATGAGGAAAATAGTGCATGAAATTATTGGCCATAGACACTTCTAATCAAGCAATGAGTATTGCAGTAATGGAAAACGAAACATTAATTGGCGAATTGACAACCAATTTAAAAAGAAACCACAGTGAACGTTTGATGCCTGCTATTGACGCATTAATGAAAGAACTGAGTTTGGAGATACAAGAAATCGATCGAGTTGCGGTGGCTAAAGGCCCAGGCTCTTATACTGGCTTACGAATTGGAGTAACAACTGCAAAAACATTAGCTTGGACATTGAACAAAGAATTAACAGGTATTTCTAGTTTGAAAGTCCTCGCTGCAAATGTAAGCTTTACTGATCAGTATATTGTTCCTGTCATGGATGCCAGAAGAGGCAATATTTATACGGGATTGTATCAGTATCAAAAAGGTGTCCTGGTCGAGGCAGAGCCTGACACTCATATCTCAGCCGATAAATGGGCTGAATACTTGAGCCGCAAAGAAGGTCAATTTATTTTAGTAGGCGAAGACTATAGTAAACACTTGGAAACATTTGAAAAACAGTTAATGGGACGTGTCAGTATTGCATCACCGCAACAACAAGTACCAAAAGCTAGTGTGCTGGGAATATTAAGCTTATCTAGTGAAGTTGAGGAGGTTCATACTTTTACTCCCGATTACTTGAAATTAGCTGAAGCTGAAGAAAATTGGCGTGCTGCACATCCTGATTTAGTGGAGGATAACTATGTTGAAAAAATTTAGAGATTGGTTAACCAGTGGAGTAAGTACAGTGTCTATTTCAGAAACGATACCTAAAACGAAAGTTTCCCATCGAGTTCAGCTTAGTCAGTCTCATCTTATCTTGGGTGATGGAGCAATGTTTGAAACAGCGATTGGGGAGGACCGGGATGTAGAAACCTTATTGGCTATCCAGACCGCTTGTTACAATGGAGAGACGCCTTGGAACGCTTCTGCACTGCACCACGAATTAAAGCGAAATACAAATGCATTGTATATTGTGATTCGCCAAATTTCAAAACCAGTAGCCTTTATTGGTGCTTGGTTAGTGGAAAAAGAAGCTCATATCACCAATGTAGCAGTTGTTCCAGAATTTCAACGAAAAGGAATCGCTACATGGATGATACAGGAATTAGAGCGTATATCCGCGGCAGAAGGCATGGAAGTTCTCAGTTTAGAAGTGCGTGTATCCAATGAAAAAGCACAATGTTTGTATCACCAATTGGGATTTTCAGAAGGAAAAGTCAAAAAATTCTATTATTCAAACGATCATGAAGATGCTCTTGAAATGAGCAAACAACTTGTAAAAAGCGAGGTAGCCAGCCTTGAAAGATAATCAAGATTTATCAAGGTTTGGAGATGTACATCTATCTTTTGAACCAACAGATATCCCCCCTCCCAACAAGTTATTCGAACTGGCAAATGAAAATTACAGCACAGGCTCACCTTGGAGTGTCAGTGGGTTTGCAGAGGATTTAAAAACAGCTCATGCTTATTATGGAATGGTCTTATCTGATAAAGAATGTGTCGGTTTTGTAGGCTACCACAGCCTATTAGGAGAAGCTGAAATCACTAATTTTGTAGTAGCGAAGAACTTTCAGCGACGAGGGATAGCTTTAAGGCTGCTGCGAAGTTGCCTAGAAAAACTGTCTGCTGAGAAGGTTGAACAAGTCTTTCTAGAAGTTCGTGAAAGCAATCAAAGCGCAATCGGTTTGTATCAAAAAAGCGGATTTATGAATATCGGTACACGAAAGAATTATTATGCACAATCTAAAGAAAATGCTGTGATTATGCAACTAACCCTTAAATAACTTAAAGTCTAAAATGAGAAAGAGTGAAATAAATTAAAATGGAAAAGAAATTGATTCTTGCTATTGAATCGAGTTGTGATGAAACAAGCGCATCGGTTGTAGAAAATGGAGATACTGTTTTATCCAATATCGTAGCTTCCCAAATAAAAAGTCATATGCGTTTTGGAGGAGTTGTTCCAGAGATTGCCAGCCGGCACCATGTAGAACAGATTACACAGATCATTGAAGAAGCGATGGAAGAAGCTGACGTTACCTATGAAGATCTAGCTGGAGTAGCCGTCACTGAAGGACCTGGTTTAGTTGGTGCTTTATTGATCGGAGTAAATGCTGCCAAAGCTGTTGCTTACGCACACAAATTACCTTTAATCGCTGTCAATCATATGGCCGGTCACATCTATGCCAATAAATTTGTGCACACTATGAGATTCCCACTAATGGCGCTTGTAGTAAGCGGTGGGCATACTGAATTGGTTTATATGGCTGATGACGGTTCTTACGAAATTGTAGGCGAAACCCGAGATGACGCAGCCGGAGAAGCGTATGACAAAATCGGCCGTGTTCTAGGACTGCCGTATCCGGGTGGGAAAGCTATCGATCAAATGGCCCATGAAGGCCAAGACGTTTACAATTTTCCAAGAGCTATGATCAAAGAAGATAATTATGATTTTAGTTTCAGCGGACTGAAAAGTGCTTTTATCAATAAAGTGCATAACGCTCAACAAAAAGGGGAAGAATTGAATAACAATGATTTAGCGGCTAGCTTCCAAGCTAGTGTGGTCGAAGTATTGGTCACAAAAACTCTGCGAGCTGCTAAAGAATATCGTGTCAAACAGCTTCTTTTAGCAGGCGGTGTAGCAGCTAATAAAGGTTTGAGAGAAGCTCTTATGAAAGCTATGAAAGAAGAACTTCCTGAAGTAGAGTTGGTTATTCCGCCACTCTCTCTATGTGGAGATAATGCCGCTATGATAGGGGCTGCGGGATTTGTGGAACTGACTAAACATCAATTTGCAGGATACGAGTTGAATGCAAAACCTGGTCTATTGTTAGGCTGATTCTCAATAAAAAATAAATCATCCGGAAGTTAGAAATGTTTGTTATTCTAACTTTCGGATTTTTTGTATTTATATTAATAAAAATGACTTTTTATTTTATTTTAAGTTTAAAACACGAACTATAAATTATAATACGATTAGAAATGTAAAGTTTTTAAATCTTTGCTTATTTTTTTGTTGTAAGATGTGTCCATGAAAGATCATACGAAACAAAAAACTTTGGGGGTAAAGAGTGTGAATAAAAGAAAAGTAACAGGAATAATGTCATTCGGATTAGTTTCGGGATTAATGCTTGCAGCTTGTGGAAACGAAACAGAAGCAACAGATAACGGCAGCACAGAATCTATAGAAACGAGCGATTATTCCATTGTGATGGTAACTGACAGTGGTGGAGTTGATGATGGTTCCTTTAACCAATCTGCATGGGAAGGTATGATTGAGTGGGGGGAAGAAACAAATGGTCTTGAAGGTGAGAACTATGCGTACATTGCTTCTAATGAAGATTCAGAATACATACCCAACTTAAATCAAGCCATCATGAATGACTTTGATATCATTTTTGGTGTTGGATTTAAATTAAAAGATTCTATTAAAGAAATTGCTGCAGGCAATCCTGAGCAACAATTTGTGATTACCGATGATAGTATAGAAGGACTTGATAATGTAGCTTCAGTTCTTTTTAAAGATCAAGAAAATGCATTCCTAGCAGGAGTTTCTGCTGCACTATCAACTGAAACAGGGAAAATCGGATTTGTAGCTGGACAAGAAAGTGAAGTTTTAGATCGATTTGAAGCCGGCTTTTTAGCAGGAGTTCAGGCAGCGGATCCAAGTGTTGAAGTTCAAGTAGAGTATGTCGGCTCTTTTGCAGATACATCAAAAGCCAGACAAATTGCCGCAGGAATGTATTCTAACGGAATCGATGTGGTTTACCAAGGTGCTGGAGATGCTGGTAATGGTGTCTTTTCTGAAGCAAGAGATCGTATGAACGCCAACCCGGATGAGCAAATTTGGGTCATCGGTAGTGATCGTGATCAAACAGAAGAAGGGAACTATGATGGCGGTAATTTGACATTAACGTCTTCCATTAAAGGTTTAGGAACAGCTATCAAATCAGTTGCGCATGATACAATGGAAGGCAATTTCCCAGGAGGTAAAATCACTCAATTAGGACTGAAAGAAGAGGCTATCTATATGACACGAGGCAATTTGAGCGAAGAGGTCTGGACAGCTGTTGAAGAATTCAAAGAGCAAATTATCAATGGGGACATTGTTGTACCGACAAATCCTGATGAAGTGACTGCGCCAGAATAAAGGCATGCGAACGGGTACAAATTTGAAGACATTTGCAGGAGGAAACGATGAAAAGAGTCATTATTGATACAGATACAGCTGGAGACGATACAATAGCTATTCTAACAGCGCTGCACTACTTTAAAGTTGAAGGAGTAACGGTGGCTGGAGGGAATGTCGACTTTGAACAAGAAGTAGAAAATGCGCTTTACACAGTTCAAATGGCAAAATCTGACTACCATGTGCCGGTATACAAAGGCTATGAAAGACCCATTATGGCAGTTGGAGTAGAGAAGCATATTACGATTGAGGATATTCATGGGAAATATGGCATGGGCGATTCTTATTTTGAAAAAACCGAACAACGTCCTGAAAAAGAACACGCTGTTGATTTCATTATTGATACAGTCAAAGCAAACCCCGGCGAAATCTCTTTATTGGCGATTGCTCCTCTAACCAATATTGCGATGGCCATCAAAAAAGATCCTACAATTGTTAAAGACATCCCTCATCTTTATATTATGGGAGGTTTAAACAATACGTTAGGAAATATTACGGCAGCAGCAGAGTATAATTTCTATGTAGATCCAGAAGCTGCCAGAATTGTCATGCATTCTGGTGTTCCTATCACTATGGTGGGCTGGGATATGTGTAAAAAACATTCCGTAATGAAAAAAGAGGACCAAACGGAGATTCAAGCGCTAGGAACAGCAGGATCTAAATTTTACATGGATGTAAATAGTGCAGTTATACGTTATGATCAAGAAATTCATAAGTTAGACGGGATTACTCACCCTGATACATTACTCGTTGCTATAGCTGCAGATGAAAGTATCATGACAGGCTCTGATATGTATTATGTAGATATTGAAGTACATGGTGAGCTGACCAGAGGCTACGATTTAGTGGATGTCTCAAACTTTACCGGCAAAACACCGAATGTGCGTGTGTGTGAAGAAGTAGATAGAGACAAATTTAAAGCCAGTTTATTAGATGTTTTAAAAGCTATTTAGATAGAAAAAGAAGCAGCGACCTCCAAGTTAGAGTGAAATCTAATTTTTTGTGGGGGTTGCTTTTTCTGTGGCGGAGTAAAGGGTGTATTTTGAAGTGAGTTTGAACATCAAGGTTAAAGTTGTCTTGATGAAGAAAGAGGCTTGAACATCAAGGTTAAAACCGCCTTGATGAGGAATTGAGATTGAACATCAAGAGTAAAACCGTCTTGATGAAGAAAGAGGCTTGAACATCAAGGTTAAAACCGCCTTGATGAAGAATTGAGATTGAACATCAAGAGTAAAACCGTCTTGATGAAGAAAGAGGCTTGAACATCAAGGTTAAAACCGCCTTGATGAAGAATTGAGATTGAACATCAAGGTTAAAACCGCCTTGATGAAGAATTGAGATTGAACATCAAGAGTAAAACCGTCTTGATGAAGAAAGAGGCTTGAACATCAAGGTTAAAACCGCCTTGATGAGGAATTGAGATTGAACATAAAAAGTAAGATTGGCTGGTTTGAGTCCGGTATTCAACCGAACTCAAACCAGCCAATCAGCTGTATAATAAGAACTCTAACTATTAGGGCACCAAGCCAACCCGAGCTTCTTATTTAAAGGACTTCTTAGATTAATTCTTCAAGAGTTAACGTCGTTTCTTCCCATTCTTCCATGAGTGTTTCATACTGTTCATTCAACAGTTGAAGTTTATCATTGATTTCTTGGACTTTTAAATGATCTTCATAGACTTCTGGTTTGGTCAATTCAGTTTCTAAATTTTCGATACTAGGCTCCAATTCAGAAGTTTCCTGTTCAATGGCTTCGATTCGACGGGTCAGCTGTCGAACCAATTTTTGATTTTCTTTATTGATTTCACGTTTTTTTGAAAGGGCGGTAGAAGCGGAATCTTTCCCAGAACTGTTTTCCGTTCCCTGTGCTTCTTCATCTGCAAGTCGTTTCAATTCTTCTTGCTCAGCTTTTTTTTCTAGGTAGTAATCATAATCGCCTAAGTAAGCTGTGCTCCCTTCTGCAGACAGTTCAATTACTTTAGACGCAATCCGATTGATGAAATAGCGGTCATGAGAAACAAAAAGCAGTGTGCCGTCGAAATCGATCAACGCATTTTCAAGTACTTCTTTACTATCTATGTCTAAATGATTTGTAGGTTCATCCAGAATTAAGAAGTTGTCTTGATTCATAGACAATTTAGCTAATGCCAAACGAGCTTTTTCTCCACCGCTTAAAGAGGTGACGGCTTTTTCAACATCTTCTCCGGAAAATAAAAAGCTGCCTAAAATAGATCGGATATCTTTTTCGGGAGTAGTAGGGTGTTCATCCCAAAGTTCGGCCAATACAGATTTAGAAGAATGCAATTCAGCTTGTTCTTGATCGTAATAGCCAACTTCCACATTTGTTCCGTATCGCTTTTCACCTTTCATAAGAGGGAGTTCTTCGAGTAAGGATTTCAGCAGTGTGGATTTTCCCACACCATTTGGTCCGACTAAAGCTATAGCATCGTATTTTCGGATATCCATATTGATCGGTTCAGATAAAATCGTTTGGTCATATCCGATAGCTCCGTTTTCTAATGACATCACGACATTTCCGCTTTCTTTGGCAGGGTGGAAACTGAATGTAGCTGATTTTTCTTCGCCTTGAGGTTTATCTAAACGGTCTATTTTTTCCAATTGTTTCCGACGGCTCTGAGCACGTTTGGTAGTAGAAGCGCGGACTAAGTTGCGGTTTACAAAATCTTCTAACTTGGCAATTTCTTTTTGCTGTTTCTCAAATTCTTTCCATTCTTTTTCAAGTTGTGCAGCTTTCAAGTCTAAATATTTACTATAATTTCCTTTATAATGGTGCATTTTTTGACGGCTTAAGTCATAGACTTCATTAACTACTTTATCTAAGAAATAACGGTCATGAGAAACGATCAGCAACGCACCAGTATAAGTTTGCAGGTAGTTCTCTAACCAGTTTAATGTTTCGATATCCAAATGGTTGGTAGGCTCATCTAAAATCAATAAGTCTTTTTTTTGCAACAATAATTTCGCTAAAGCTAAACGCGTTTTTTGGCCACCTGAGAGTTGATTGATGGATTTAGCATAATCCTCTTCAAAAAAGCGGAAACCATGTAAAACAGAGCGGATCTCTGCTTCATAACCATAACCATTTTGCTCTCGAAAATCGTGCTGCATTTGATCATACTGTTTTAAGGTTTCATGATAGAGTTCCTCATCGGCTAATAAAGAAGGATCCCCTAACATTTCTTCGGTATGACGCATTTTCTTTTCTAATTGGATCACATGTTGGAAAACTTCCAACATTTCATCCCAAATGGATTGAGTAGAGTCAAGGCCAGTATTTTGTGCTAAGTAGCCGATAGTCACTTGTTTTCCTTTTGAAATTTGTCCAGCATCCGGAGGTTCAATATCTGCGATGATTTTTAACAGAGTTGATTTGCCGGCACCGTTTCGTCCCACAAGGGCAATACGTGAATTTTCTTGTACTTCTAAATAAATATTCTCAAACAATACATCTGCACCAAAATAACGTGCAACGTGTTGAGCTTGTAATAGAATCATTTTGTTGTCCTCATTTCTTATCTCTGCTCTTTCACTTAGTTTAGCATATTCTGTCTTTAAGTGGGAGAGTGTCTGGAAGGCTGGACTAACAAAAAGAAAGCCGGTTCACAATGTTCTTTGTGAATTTTGTATGGATAAGAAAATAAGCGAAAAAAAATATTGAAATGACCGTTTAAAAAAGCTGGTAATTTAAGAAGAAGATGTTATAATCTTATTATGTGAAACTCGACAATTTGTGAAACAAATAATTTGTTAACGAATATTGTGAATTTTGAATAAAAGAAAGTGAGTGAAGTGAACGATGGGTTCAACGAATACAATACCCAAAGCAACGGCAAAGAGATTACCGATTTATTATAGATATTTACGGTATTTGCATGAAGATGGAAAAGAACGTGTGTCATCAACTGAATTAAGTGAAGCTGTGAAAGTAGATAGCGCTACGATTCGACGCGATTTTTCATATTTCGGAGCTCTAGGAAAAAGAGGTTATGGTTACGATGTTGAAACGCTGATGCATTTTTTCAGTAAAACATTGAAACAAGACCGACTAACGAACGTGGCATTAATTGGTGTGGGTAACTTAGGACATGCTTTATTAAATTACAATTTCCATCAAGGGAACAACATGCGCATCAGTGCTGCCTTTGATATCAACAAGGATATTGTAGGAACGATTCAATCTGGAGTACCGGTTTATCCAATGGAAGACATGGTACAACAGTTGAAAATGCAACAAATCGATGTAGTTATGCTGACTGTACCTACTTCAGCAGCTCAAGATGCTGCAAATAATCTCGTTGAAGCTGGCGTTAAAGGAATACTGAACTTTACACCGATTCGTATTTCCGTACCAGAAGAAGTTCGAGTACAAAACGTGGATTTAGCGAATGAATTGCAGACTCTTATCTATTTTATCGATCACTATAAAGCAGACTCAGACAGTGATGATACTTTATTGCTATTAGATTAAAAAAAGCAACAAACCTATTTACGGTTTGTTGCCTTTTTTTAGTTTGAGATAGATTTGTAAAATCTTCGTAGCTCTTACCACATCTCGTGTGGCAAACAATACAAAAATGATAGAGAAGAATCCCCAACCAAATTCACCAACGTAGTCAATTGCAAACCAGATAAAAATAGCTGCAAGAACATAATTGAAAACAATTTGAATAATAAAATCTCTTTTTTTCATGAACGTTAAAAGTTCCTTTCTACTATAAACACTATTAGTATAGCCATAAGTTAGCTACTGTAACGGTAGCATTCATTAAAGCGTGAGCAATAATTGGAGCAGCAATCGATTTTGTTTTCCAGTACAAATAGCAGAAAACAAATCCCATAATCGAATAAAGCAAGTAATGACCATCAAAGTGAATAAAGGCAAATATCAATGAACTGATCACAGCAGCACCGATTCCTCCAGTAATGTCATAAAGATAACCAAAGATAGCTTTCCTAAATACAAACTCTTCCATAATAGGACCAAAGATAGCTACTAGAATCAAGAAAATAGGGTATTTATTCACAGTGAAAACGAGCTCTGCAGTGTTTTGTGACCCTAAAGGTGTATTGAGCAAGAATGTTTCGATAAATACAGCTAAGTATTGACCAACAAAAGCTAAAAACATTCCTCCTACTCCCCAAAAAACAATCGATTTTTTAGAATTGCTGGGCGTTTTCTCTAGACTATTATCAAATGTAGACCGATGATTAACGATAAACATTAGGATAGCTCCAATCACGAAACCGGCGATAGTACCATAAATGCTGGCGTCTGCTACAGCTTTAGCTGGTACAAAAAACAACACTATCACTGGGAAAAATTGAGCTATAATATAGATGAGAATGATTTTTGCATATGGAGACTTAATTAAATTCTTCATGTGTTTAAAACCTTCTTTAAGTAATTATTTACAGTTGCACTAAAAAAGAACAAGACTATATAAAGTGAGCAATGCACCTTTGTAATGGTACTGCATTTGGACGTAAAACAGTTTTAAAAAAAGATGTTCAATAAACAGTATAACATAAGTCTCATACCACTAAAGCAATTTTTGCTTTCTTCTTGAAGTATTTCTTTCTTAAATAAAAGGGCACTCTTTTTCTTTTTCAAGAGTAAAAAATACTTGCAAAATTTTTACAGTTTGATATGATGAAGAAGTGATTTAGCACTCTTTTAGAGTGAGTGCTAACAAAGAAAAACTATAATTGGAGGGATTTACGTGTTAAGACCTTTAGGAGATCGTGTCATCATTAAAGTCACAAAAGAAGAAGAAACAACAGCAAGTGGTATCGTTTTGGCTGGTACAGCAAAAGAAAAACCACAAACTGGTGAAGTAGTTGCTGTTGGTGCTGGGCGTATACTCGATAACGGAACAAAAGCTGAGCTTTCAGTTGTCGTTGGAAATACAGTATTTTTCGAAAAATACGCTGGTTCTGAAGTGAAGTATGATGGTACTGAATATTTAGTGATCAAAGAGAGCGATATCATCGCAATCGTAGACTAAACGTAAATAAAGACATGTACACGAATAAAAATCAATCTGATGAGGTGAAAGAAAATGACTAAAGATATTAAATTTTCTGAAGACGCACGTGCTGCATTATTACGTGGAGTAGATAAATTAGCAGATACTGTTAAAGTAACACTTGGACCCAAAGGAAGAAATGTAGTTTTAGACAAATCTTACGGTTCGCCATTAATCACTAATGATGGAGTGACGATCGCAAAAGAAATCGAATTAGAAGACCGCTTTGAAAACATGGGAGCTCAATTAGTTTCTGAAGTAGCTTCAAAAACCAATGATACAGCTGGTGATGGTACAACTACTGCCACTGTTTTAACCCAAGCGATTGTTCGCGAAGGAATGAAAAATGTTACTGCAGGCGCAAACCCGGTAGGGATTCGAGCTGGAATTGAATTAGCCACTAAAGTAGCTGTTAAGGAATTATTAGCTGTTTCTCGTAAAGTGGAAACAAAAGAATCCATTTCACAAATCGCTTCTATCTCTTCAGGAGATCCAGAAATCGGTGCTTTATTAGCAGACGCTATGGAAAAAGTGGGCAACGATGGTGTTATCACGATCGAAGAATCTAAAGGAATCGAAACTGAACTAGATGTTGTAGAAGGTATGCAATTTGATCGTGGATACTTGTCACAATATATGGTTACAGATAACGATAAAATGGAAGCTAACTTAGAAAATCCATACATTTTGATTACCGATAAAAAAATCTCAAACATTCAAGATATTCTTCCATTATTGGAACAAATCTTGCAACAAGGTCGTCCGTTGTTGATTATTGCTGAAGATATTGATGGCGAAGCATTGCCTACATTAGTCTTGAACAAATTACGCGGTACCTTCAATGTTGCAGCTGTTAAAGCTCCTGGATTTGGGGATCGTCGTAAAGCGATGTTAGAAGACATTGCTATTTTAACTGGTGGTACTGTAATCACAGAAGACCTAGGTCTTGAATTGAAAGATACTACAGTAGAACAATTAGGACATGCAAGTAAAGTGGCTGTTACTAAAGATGCGACAACTATTGTAGAAGGCGCTGGTTCAACAGATACGATCAGCCAACGTGTAGCATTATTGAGAGCTCAAGCAGAAGAAACAACTTCTGAATTTGACAAAGAAAAATTACAAGAACGTATTGCAAAATTAGCTGGTGGAGTTGCCGTTATTCGTGTGGGTGCTGCAACAGAAACTGAATTAAGAGAACGTAAATTACGTATTGAAGATGCTTTGAATGCAGCACGTGCAGCTGTTGAAGAAGGAATCATCGCTGGTGGTGGGACTGCTTATATCAACGTTCAAAGCAAAGTTGCTGAAATTGAAGCTGTAGGCGACGTTGCAACAGGTGTGAAAATCGTTGTTCGTGCGTTAGAAGAGCCAATTCGCCAAATCGCTGCAAATGCAGGAATGGAAGGTTCAGTAATTGTTGAAAAAATGAAAACTGCTGAACCAGGTGTTGGATACAATGCGGCAACAGACGAATGGGTAAACATGATTGAGGCTGGAATTACAGACCCAACTAAAGTGACTCGTTCAGCTCTACAAAATGCTGCAAGTGTAGCGGCATTATTGTTAACGACTGAAGCCGTAGTAGCAGATCATCCAGAACCAGCAGCACCAGCAGCTCCAGGAATGGACCCAAGCATGGGCGGTATGATGTAAGAAAGTTATTTTAAGATTATTGAACAAGGGAGTGAGGCAAAAGCCTCACTCCCTTGTTTTTTTCGATTATTTTCAGTTCTCCACTATTTAACGTTGGTAAGTAAAAATTCATGTCTTTACCAATGTTAGAATATACAAGAATTTTAGTGTTCGTGGTTATCTCTGGATAGTAATCCAAAAAATTTCAAGCAGTATAAAGCACATAGACCAACGATGATATACACAATTTTAGATAAGAGAGTGTCTTGTCCGCCAAATAAAGTAGCTACTAAGTCAAATTCAAAAAGTCCAACCAACAACCAATTCAAACCACCAACGATCAATAAAGCTAAAGCAATACTGTCTAGAGTTTTCATCCGGTATCCCTCCCTGTTTAGTATGACTTTTAAATCACTCTAAAAATAACAGGGATACTGTTGATTGTCCAATGAATTGATTAGAAGAATATCTAACAGTTAAAGGTGTTTTATATTCGATAGGCTAAACGCCTTGTTCCGCGCTCTCAATAATCATTGCGATGCCTATTCCGCCTCCTACGCATAGTGTGGCTAGGCCGCGCTTTTTGTTGTTTTGTTTCATCGCATTTAAAAGTGTGACTAAAATGCGTGAGCCCGAGGCGCCGATTGGGTGTCCTAATGCGATAGCACCGCCATGGATATTGACTTTCTCAGTAGGAAGTTCTAAATCGCGCACCAAAGCAATGCTTTGGGAAGCAAAAGCTTCATTGAATTCATATAAATCGATGTCTTCTTTTGTGAAATTCGTTTTTTCAAATACTTTTTGAACAGCAGTATATGGTGCATAACCCATGATTTCAGGATCGGTTCCCACTTCTGAATACCCTTTGATCGTTGCTAAATAAGGGATGTTTCGTTTTTCAGCTTCAGTTTTAGCCATCAGCAAGATTGCGGCTGCACCGTCGTTAATGCCTGAAGCATTTCCAGCTGTTACGGTTCCCTCTTTTTTAAAAGCCGGACGTAGTTTTTGCAATTTTTCTATGGTTGTTTCTTTGCGAGGATATTCATCGTCTGAGATGAGTTGTGTTTCACGTTTTATTTGGACAGATACTGGAACGATCTCATCCTTGAACCAGTCATTTTCTTGAGCTGTTGCGGTTTTGATTTGTGAATCCAAGGCAAATTGGTCTTGTTCTTTACGGCTCACATGATACCGTTCAGCCACATTTTCAGCTGTGATTCCCATATGCTGCTGATTGAAAGCATCTGTCAGACCATCATGTACCAAGCTGTCGACGGAGTTGGTATCGCCTAATTTGCTGCCAAAACGTTGATTTTTTAATAAATAAGGAGCTTGAGACATATTTTCTGTTCCACCAGCCAACACGACTTTGGCATCTCCAACTTGAATAGCTTGGCTGGCTAAAATAACAGCTTTCAATCCTGAACCGCACACTTCATTTACCGTCATAGCAGGGATAGTATTGGGAATTCCAGAATGAATAGAGATTTGGCGTGCAGGGTTTTGTCCCAAACCTGCCTGTAAGACATTACCAAAAATCACTGAGTCCACATCTTCCGGCTGCAAATGAGAGCGGTGTAAGACTTCTGTAGCAGCCACGGTGCCCAGTTGAACAGCTGAAGTATCTTTAAATTGACCTCCTAAAGACCCGATTGGTGTACGGACTGCACTGACAATTACTACTTCTTCCATAATTGATCTCCTCCAACTAATTTTTATACGATTAAGTATTGATACGTCTATTTTACGATAAACTGAGCCGAATACACTATAAGATTTCCTTAAAACTATCATTTTGCCCAATTTCATAAGTTATTGTTAAATTTCATTTGTCTCAGTTGTGTTTTCAAGAAAGTTGTTTTATCGTTAAAGATGGAGAAGATTCGGAGAGCAATTGATTACGAATAAAAGGGGAGATCAACTTGAATATAGGGATAGATAAAATTGGTTTTTATACACCTCATACATTTATTGATATGGAGAAGTTGGCAGAAGCTCGAGGAGTGGATCCAGCAAAATACACGATTGGTATCGGACAGGAACAAATGGCCGTTTCACCGGTTACTCAAGATTCAGTAACATTAGCTGCAAATGCAGCCTTAAGAATATTAGATAAAGAAAATTTGGAAAAAATCGATTTGGTTATTTTTGGTACAGAATCAGGAGTCGATAGCTCTAAATCAGGAGCTGTTTATGTGCATGATTTGCTGGGCATTCAATCCAGCGCTCGTTCGATTGAAATCAAACAAGCCTGTTATGGAGCTACAGCAGGAATCCAGTTAGCTAAAGGGCATATTGCTTTGAATCCAGAGAGTCAGGTATTGGTATTAGGTTCAGATATTTCTAGATACGGCTTGAGAACTTCAGGAGAAGTAACTCAAGGAGCCGGAGCTGTAGCAATGGTCATTAGTGCTGACCCTCGTATTTTAAGTTTAGGCAACCAAAGTGCTTACCTGACAAATGATATCATGGATTTTTGGAGACCGACTTATTCAGATACCGCTTATGTAGACGGCAAATTTTCAAACGAACAGTACATTGCTTTCTTTTTAAACACCTGGGAACAATTCAAATCACAATTAGATATGACGATAGCGGATTTTGAAGCCCTGTGTTTCCATTTGCCTTATACAAAAATGGGTATGAAAGCGATGCGGGAAATATTTGATGAAGGTACTGAAGAAGATCAAAAACGGTTAACGGACCATTACCAAAAGAGTACGGTGTACAATAAAAGTGTTGGAAATATCTATACAGGTTCATTGTATTTGAGTTTGATTTCGTTACTGGAACAGGACGTCAGCTTAAAAGCTGGAGATCGAATTGGATTGTTTAGTTATGGTTCTGGAGCAGTTGGTGAATTCTTTACTGGAATACTTCAATCGGAATTCAGAAATGCTTTAGCAGAAGCGGATCATAAGAATTTATTTGCGGAACGAGAAGAAGTTTCGATTGAAAAGTATGAAGCGATTTTTAGTGAAACATTGCCAGTAGATGGATCAAATCTACAACTGGATATCGAAAAAGACCCAGCAATGATTTGTGTTGCGGGAATCAAAGAGCATAAGAGAGTGTATGTCAATAAAAGCAGATAATCTCAAAAAAGGCAATCCCAAAATAAACAGGGGCTGCCTTTTTTGAGATTCAGTTTATGAAGCAGACCCTAAATCATCTAATCCTACTTGAATTTAGAGACAGCTCCTCTTTTTATTGACGGTATTCTTTTAACAATTTCTCAGCAGTGGCTAAATTCATGTTTTCAGCTTGTTTTAATTTACGCGACAACCAGTTGATTTCTTCGCCTTTAGCGCCTGCACTGATAGCCAAAGAGCGAGACTGCAATCCCATATGTCCTTTTTGAATGCCGTCTGTGACGAGTGCTTTGACAGCCGCTAGATTTTGAGCCAAGCCAACAGACACGATGATTGATTCCAATTCAGCTGCATTTTCATAGTGCAAAATAGTTTTGGTCATTTTAGCGGCTGGATGGAATGAGATTGAACCACCAACTGTTCCGATGGGTAAAGGAAGCGTCAAACTCCCTAACAAGTCGCCATTTTTCGCTTTCTCCCATTTGGTCAATGAACGATACTGACCACTTCTGGAGGCATATGCATGGATACCAGCAGAAATAGCGCGCCAGTCATTCCCGGAAGCAATAATAACGCCATCAATTCCATTCATAATGCCTTTGTTGTGCGTCACAGCACGATAAGGATCCGCATAAGCAAATTGGTAAGCGTCAATGATGCGGTCACGCACTTCTTCGCCGCTAAACTTTCCCTTTTGCAACTGCTCAACTGGAATGCGGCAAGTAGCAGTTGCCAGACATTCTGTCGCATAATTGGAAAGAATCCCCATCAGTGCCCGGCTCTGCGCCAAATCCTCTACGTAAGGAATAATGCCTTCCATCATCGTATTGATAATATTGGCTCCCATGGCTTCTAAGGTTTTAACATGCAAATGAAGCACAATAAATTCAGGCGCATATTCTAGTTCGTCAGCTTTAATATGGCGAATGTCTAGTTTTACGGCTCCGCCCCCGCGTTTCACAATAGAAGGGTGAGCTTCATTAGCTATCTGTAAGATCTCAGCTTCTTTTTCAGCAAGCAATTGAAGAGTTTCCGTTATGTGTGGGGGATTCTTCAAAGCCACCTGACCGATCATTGTCCGATCAGTCGTAGTCGTTGTAAAACCACCAGTGTGCTTGACGATTTTCGCAGCTGAACTGGCAGCGGCAATCACAGAAGGTTCTTCGATTGCCATCGGAACCACATATTCTTTGCCATCAATCAAAAAGTTTAAAGCAACTCCGTAAGGCAATTCATAAGTGGCCAGCTGGTTTTCAATCATATTGTCCGCTACGTCATTGGACAAATGCAACCCTGATTCCAACTGACTTTTTTCTTCGGCAGATAAAACTCCAGCTTGTCTTAAAGCAGAGATACGGCTAGATTTAGTTTTAGCATAAAACTTATTTAAATACGAGTAGTCCATCATAATCTCCTTTGAACAGTGATGTGTATAGATTTATAGTAGCACATTCAAAAAAACTAAGCACCAGTAAAGAAAATTAGTTTAAAAAACAAGTCAATTGATGAGGTAGTTATGACAAAGCTATAGGTTTAAATGATAGTGTTGGTGTAGTTAATAAAAGAGCAGATAAATTAGATGGGATTATTAGATAGATGGGGATTAGCTCATAGAATAATCGGTAATCAGGTTTCTTTTATGAGATAGAGAGGAGTTAACTCATAAAAGGACCGGGAAATAGGGGTTCAATTATTAGATAGAACGGGGTTAGTTCACAATAGAACTGGGAAATAGGATTCAATTATTAGATAGAGAGGCGTTAGCTCACAAATGAACTGGGAATCAGTATTCTATCATTAAATAGAGCGGGGTTAATTTACAAAAGAACTAGAAATCAGCAGCAATTGTTAGATAGCAAAAGCCTAGCTAACAAAAAAAGCAGGAATCCTTCTAGAATGATGAATTAACCTCTCCCTGCTAACTAGTGCAACGATGCGAAAAAAAGCCAAGCACTTTGAGAGATTACTTTACCTGCTTAAGCACAATAACTCTTCAAAATCCTTAGCTACCTAAAATGCACATTAAAAACATTACCAACGAATCTTATCGATCGTCTCCAATAACAATTTTGTATTAGCTTCACTAAGACCCCAGTGAGTGATTTCCTCTTTAATATCCGGCAACTTGCCGCGCTCGCGGACGAATCCGTTCAATCGAGCAGCAATAGTAGATTGGATAAATGAGGATTCATCTGGGAAAAGATTTTTGATCACCTCAGTGGCTCCTTTAAAGCGCCTTAAAAAGTATTTTTGATGGTGATTTTCAGCTGTATAAAAGTGGTTGAAAGTTTGGAATTCAGTTTGGATTTCTTTTCCTTGGGCTTGCTCGTATTCGGAACGAATCTCTTTAGCCGTCTTATACTGTGTTTCATTTTGATAAAACAAAATAGAGATATACTGGCGCTCTTTATAAAAGCGATCTTTAGCAGCGTCGTGGTTTTCCCAAAACAAATGGACTAATTGATCATAAGAAATGATTTCAGGGTCAAAAGTGAGGTGTACTGTTTCAGAATGATTGCCTATTTTTCGATAAGTAGGATCCTTACTAGTTCCGCCAGCGTAACCGACTTCGGTTTGAATCACTCCAGGTAAACTTCCAAAAAAACTATCCGGGCCCCAGAAGCAGCCCATACTAAAAGTAGCTTGTTCTAGAACTGAAGCGTGCTCATTCAAGTCTGTCATTTTGCTCACCTCGCTATTTCTTTATTCCTCTTCCACAATATGCTGTACACGTCCTACTTGATCGCCTTCTTGAAGCATGACTTTGATGCCGTGCGGATGACTTTGACTGTTGGTCAAGAGACGTTTGACATGTCCACGAGTCAATTTTCCGGTACGTTGATCTTTTTTAAGAACGATATCGACCAGTGCCCCTATTTTAATAGTACTGCGTTTTTTTCCATCCATATTCAAATTGCTCCCTTATAACTAGTTTGTAGTTCCTATTATACAGAAAAGAAGCTGCGGGTTCTTCTTTTTTGCTGAATTCAAAATACCTATTCGTTAAAAATTATGGTAACATTGCGATGAAGCAGCTGTATGCAATCAGCAGAATGAGGAACAGGTGATGTGAAATGGTAACCATCAATGATATTGCCAAAAAAGCGGGGGTAGCTAAAAGTACAGTATCCCGCTATTTGAATGGCGGTTCGGTGAGTCAAAAAACAAAGGATAAAATAGAAAAAATAGTCAACGAAACAGGGTATTCACCCAATACATTTGCTCAAAGTTTAAAAGCTAAACACACTAAAATGGTTGGAGTCATTGTCCCCAGATTGGATTCTTATTCTGCAAATGAAGTCATCACCAGTATTGATAGAAAATTAACAGCAACAGGATATCAATTACTGATTACTAACACGGATCAAAGTGTTGAAAGAGAAATTGAAAATATTTATACATTGGCGAAACAAAAAGTCGCTGGAATTATTCTAATGGCTACGGTAGTGACAGAAGAACACCGGAAAGCTATCAAAGAAGTAGACGTGCCTGTGTTGCTGCTAGGGCAGCAAGCGGAAGGGTTGCATTCAATAGGGCATGAAGAATATAAAGCTGGATATGCAATGGGAAAACTTGCAGGCAGCTTAGGACATAAGGATTTTTTGTATTTTTCTGTCTTCAAAGAAGATATCGCAGTGGGCCAACTAAGAGCAAATGGAGTGCTGGAAGCATTGAGAGAATGGCCGGATAGTCAAACAGAGGTAATAGAAACCAGTTTTTCTTTCCAACAAGCTTATGAATTAACCTTGGATATCTTGCCAAAAACCAAAGCTACTTATGTATTATGTGCCACAGACAATATTGCGATGGCTGTGTTAAAAGCAGCACATACTTTAAATTTAGCGATCCCGAAAGATTTTTCGCTTTCAGGGTTTGGAGGATATGAAGTGACATCTATTGTTTCGCCTTCTATTACCACAGTAAAATACGGGTACAAAGAACTTGGTGAAACTGCGGTAAATCAACTCTGCCACTTAATAAATGGAGAAAAAGCAGAAAAGAATGTACTGATTCCGAATACATTGATCAAAAGGGAATCCACAGTTCCAAAATAAATAATCAAGAGAAATCTCTTGACAACTCTTTTTGGAACCGGTATCATGAACGTAAATAGAACCGGTTCCAAAAAATAGGAGGGAATAAAAATGGCAACGAATAAAGAAATTGCTCAAGATGTGGTGGAAGCGCTAGGTGGAAAAGAAAATATTCAATCTGTTACCCATTGTGCAACGAGATTGAGAGTTATCGTCAACGACAAAGAAAAAATACAAGAAGATAAAGTAGACGATATCGAGAAAGTAAAAGGAGCCTTCTTCAATTCAGGACAATACCAGATTATCTTCGGTACTGGGACAGTCAATAAAATTTACGAAGAAGTAACCGGATTAGGTGTTTCGGAGCAAACTTCCGGAGAAACCAAAGCTCAAAAAAACGAAGGCAAAAATGGTTTCCAACGAGCTATTCGGACATTTGGAGATGTGTTTGTGCCGATTATTCCAGTATTGGTGGCCACCGGGTTGTTCATGGGATTGCGTGGATTACTGACACAAGAACAGGTTTTAGCTGTATTTGGTTTAGTTCCTGAAGACATTAGTGCGAACTTTTTATTGTATACTCAAGTTTTAACCGATACGGCTTTTGCGTTTTTACCAGCTTTAGTAGCGTGGTCTTCCTTTAAAGTTTTTGGCGGATCGCCAGTTATTGGTATTGTATTAGGCTTAATGCTGGTTAACCCAGCTCTTCCAAACGCTTATGAAGTAGCTGCTGGAACAGTAGATCCAATCACCATGTTTGGATTCATCCCCGTTGTTGGGTACCAAGGAACTGTATTGCCAGCCTTTATTGCTGGATTTATGGGTGCTAAATTTGAACGTATTGTACGCAAAAGAGTACCGGAATATCTTGATTTATTGATTACACCATTTGCAACGTTGCTTGTAATGAGTATTTTGTCATTATTCGTTATTGGACCTGTATTCCACTCATTAGAAACGGTTGTATTGGATGCAACGATTTGGTTGTTGCAATTGCCATTCGGTATTGCTGGATTGGTCATTGGTGGACTTAACCAATTGATTGTAGTCACTGGAGTACACCATATCTTTAATTTCTTGGAAGTACAGCTCTTAGCAAATACAGGAGTGAATCCATATAATGCGATTATCACATGTAGTGTAGCAGCTCAAGGTGGAGCAACATTAGCGGTAGGAATGAAAACAAAATCCAAAAAATTAAAAGCTTTAGCTTTCCCTTCTACTTTATCAGCGTTCTTAGGAATTACCGAGCCCGCTATTTTCGGGGTGAATTTACGCTACGTTAAACCTTTCTTATTTGGTTTAGTAGGTGGTGGAGTTGGCGGGATGTTGGCTGACTTATTGAATTTAGAAGGAACAGGGATGTCTGTTACGGTTATTCCTGGAGCATTGTTGTATTTAAACGAACAATTTATCTGGTACCTTGTAGTTAACGCAGTTGCAATTGCTGTAGCTTTCGCTTTAACGTATCTGTTCGGATTTTCAGATAAAGAAGTTGCAAAGGACTAAGCAATGAAAGGAAGAAATGATTTGTCGAGTAAGTCAGAAACAGAAAAATATTCATTGAAGTACCATATTGTTCCACCAAAAGGGTTATTGAATGATCCGAATGGGCTGATTCAATACAAGGGAATTTACCATGTGTTTTTCCAGTGGAATCAACACGATACCGTTCACAAAAACAAAAGCTGGGGACATGTCACTTCAAAAGATTTGATTCATTGGGATTACCATGAGGCTGCTTTGATGCCGGATGAGTGGTATGACAAAGACGGCGTATATTCTGGCAGTGCAGTCTCCTTTGATGACAAATTGTATCTGTTCTATACTGGAAATGTACGAGGAGCTGAAGGGAAGCGAGAAAGCTACCAGTGTTTAGCTGTGTCGGAAGACGGGTTCACATTTGAGAAAAAAGGGCCATTGTTCAATCATCCAAGAGGTTACACAGGTCATGTCAGAGATCCGAAAGTATGGCAAGACGGAGTTGGGACGTGGTGGATGGTGTTAGGAGCACAAAAAGAGGATCTATCAGGAGACACTATTCTTTATCAATCCACTAATTTGCTGGATTGGGAATTCAAGGGATCATTTGTGGAAGAAAAACTTTCTCTGGGGTACATGTGGGAATGTCCAGATGTATTGCGTTTCACAGAAAAGGATGTCTTTATTTTCTCTCCACAAGGCTTGGAAACGAAAGGAAAAGAGTTCCAAAATATTTATCAAACGGGTTATTTAACCGGAAAGCTGACTTCCAATGGAACTTTTGCGCCAGATAAGAAGGCGTTTAAAGAATTGGATAGAGGCTTTGAATTTTACGCTCCTCAAAGTTTTACGGATGTTTCAGGCAGGGTAATCTCATTTGGTTGGGCCGGAGTGATGTACCCGGAAGTCGAAGCAGCGGTCCCAACACGAAAAGATGGCTGGCTGCACGCGTTATCTGTCCCAAGGGAAGTCACTTATGTGGATGGTGCGCTTAAACAACAACCTGTAATAGAGTTAGAACAATTGAGACAGCCAAACCCAACAGTGATAAATGATGCTGCACAGCAAACGATTGAATTGCCTTCATTACAAAACGAGTTGCTGATCGATTGGGAAAATACCCCTAAAGACTTCTGCCTTCACATTCGTAAGGGTGTAACGATGCAGTACCATCATGGGAATAACCGATTTGTAGTCAGTCGCACTAATTGGCTCACGAAAGAACGAGAAGAGCGAGAAGTAAAAATAGAAAAAGGATTAAAAAATATCCGTTTGTTGTTAGAAAGTTCTTTAATAGAGTTGTTTATTAATGACGGGGAAGAAGTATTTACCTTACGTTATTTCATAGAAGAAGAAAGCCGTCAATTAGTGATATCAACAGGTGATGAGATAGAAAATAGGACTATTTCATTGTATGAATTAAGCGTTTAGCAAAACAGACTGAGATAAGCACAATTTGCTTATCTCAGTCTGTTTTCTACATTTCTCTTATAGATCTAAGGTTTCGTTGGCATTTTCTCCCGGTTTCACCGAGTCTTTATTTCCAACAACTTTTTTAAAGAAGTTGGCAACAGATTTGGTAGTATCGCCTGTATCCCAATACTCTGCATGATTAGCTTCCACTTTGATCAAAACCAAAATAGGATCATCGTAACTGACATCGAACATTTTCTCATAGACTTTATTCCAAAATTCTTTTTTGCGCTCGATATCTTCTACAAAGGAAGCCGTTCCGCTGATAGAAGCATAAGAATCGCCAACAACGGTAACGTTTACATTTGGATTTGCAGAAATTTCTTGGTATTTTGTAGTATCTCTGCGCGTGATGAACCACAAGTCACCGTCAAATTCTAGTTCTTGAGTTTGCATCGGGCGAGAGACGATATTTCCTTCTGCAGAAACAGTTGTAAGCATGACTATCTCCGTATCTTTTAAAATACCTCTTAATACGGATAAAGCTTTTTCGTTTTGTAAAGAATTGTTTTCCGACATCTATTTCACCTCACTAGTTTAATACAGTTAGTATAACAGAGGGATTATCGATCTTAAAATAATACGTTTGCTGCTTATAAAAAAATAGCACTCTGTTGACCGAAGTGCTAAAAAAGGTTATAATATTGTTGTAGCAAGAAAGAGACTTGCTGCAAGAATCAGTACAATAAAAGAAAGAAGGATGCTTTATGAATAGTTTATTTCCATTTAGACGTGATTTCATGAATGTAGACAGAAACTTTTTCGGAGATTCTTTTGATCACCTGTTTTCTAATACAGCCAACTTTGATGTAGATATTAAAGAATCTGATACAGGATATATCTTAGAAGCGGATATGCCAGGATTGGCAAAAGAAGACATCCAATTAGATTACCACAATAATGTATTGTCCATTAATGCTCACCAAGAAGAAGGCAAAGACGAGACGGATGAGAAAGGGAACTACATTCATAGAGAACGTTCGGTTCGTTCTTACAGTCGTCAGTTTATTTTAAAAGACGTTGAAGAAAATGCAATTACGGCTAAATTTGATAACGGCGTACTGACTGTTCATTTGCCTAAAAAAGAAGTTATGGACTCACCCAAAAATAGAATTGAAATACAATAAAAACAGAAGAAAAGGACTGTCATTAATTGGCAGTCCTTTCTGCTGTTTTTATTTATCTTGGTAAACAGAAGGTTCTTCAGCTTCATCCAAATCTTCGACGACTTCTGTATCCACAAGTGGTTTGACGATTTCTTTGTTTTTGCGTTCCTTTTTGTGGAAGTGTAAAACTTCCAATAAGGGAACTAAAATGGCTGCGATAAATCCACCAGAGAAACCATTGTTGTACAAGTTCATACCAGCATGCAAATAAGTGATGTTTGCAGCCATGGCCATGTGCAGACCACCTGCTATAAAACCTGCAACAGCCCCATAGTGCCCACTTATAGGAGCCAATGTAGTTCCAAAAAGAGCGGTCAATAGAAAAGTAGTAGAAGATAGTTCAACAGAAGTAAATAAACTGATCACAACAATCCCAACTAAAATAGGCAAGACATTTTTGATGTGTTTTCCAAAAGCTCCAAATCCGACAACGGTAAAAATACCACCAAGTACAGGTCCATTCAATTCTCCTCCAACCAGAAGAGAAAGAGTAGTAGTAATCAGCCCTAGTAAAGACATATTGATAAGAGTCAATCCAAAACCATGCTTTTCTAAAAAATCTCCCCCACCAATGCCATCCTCATCTAAGAAGTCATTGTATCCATGAAAATTCCCACCGTTAAAATACAGTCCGACAGCAAACATAAAGGAAAATAGAGTGTACATAAAAATAGAAAAAGCTACATTATTTCCGCTGGAAAGCAGATTCACTACATCGACTTCAAAACCATAAGCTCTCAACATAGCGATAAAGGCCATACCAATAATTCCGGCGGTAAATCCGATGTTGTATAGGCTGAACCCTTTATGGAAGCTGGCAAAATGACGAGACAACGGAGGAAGCACGAAGCCGACAATTATCCCTGAGAGAGACCCTAATAAGATACCTAATGGAAGAGGCAAGCCAACATTAAAAGAAACCTCACTTACTAAAGGGGCCAGTGCTGTCCCGAATAAAGCAGATAATAAATAATTTTTAAATGGAGTACGAGTAGCTTTTGCATAAAGCAGTACGCCTAAAATGATGGGGATAGAATTATACAAGTTTTTTCCGAATAAGGAGAATCCTACGACTGTAAAAACAGCGGCAAGTAACGGACCGGAGAGGGTTACTTTATTTTTTCGAATAATCAACAGGCTTTTCAAAGTCATTAGTGAAGCATTCACTAACGCAGCTCCTGGATTAGCCAATGCAAAATAATCCGTTATTAAGTTAGCGGGAGAAAATAAAATTTTTATACTGCCATTCCAAATTTCACTTGGTGTGTTTAACAAAAAAGCAAAACTAAATAAGGAAGCAGCAAAAATGAAGATAAAGAGATATTTTTGACGTTCAGTTACCAAAGTCTGTTCTTGATTTTGTTTAGGATAAAGAATATTTTTCATCTAGTTCAACACACTTTCATAGAGGATTTTCTAGATAGAATGGAATTTTTCTTTGTTTATCATCCAAGTGGTCTAGTAAAGTAGGCACTTGCTTTTTTAAAATAATAACATGATTCGTTTTCAACAGCAATAAAAAAATACCGAGAAAAAGTGCCGGTTTTATTGAAACATCAATGAAAACAGACAATAAAAGGAATCGTTTTCCTTTTTAAAAAATTGAACAAAATAAAAAAAGAGCAATCTTTGGTTAGATTGCTCCGTTAGTTATCAATTAAAAGGAAAAGTGGTCTGATTCTAAACGACTACAACGATTTTCTTTTAAATGCCTTGTTCTACATTTTGTAACAGTTTTGTTGTGTGTGCTTTCTTTTCTCCGGCAATCGTAGTGCGTTTGAATGAGTAGTAAGAAATGACTAGTGGAATCAATGCACCTATCCAAGCCAAAGGATTAGCAATAGTTACGCCAAGGTAGCCTAGTGGTGTTACGAGAGCTAGTGCTACAATAACACGAGAAAGTAATTCCATTACGCCTGCTACAGTTGGTGCAGTACTTTTACCTAATCCTTGAAGTGTATTTCTATAGATAAATAATAAAGCTAACACAAAATAGAAAGTCGAATTTGTAACGAAATAAGTTTGTACCATTCCTAAAATTTCGGGATCTGTTTCGCCAATGTACATTTTTGCCATACGGCTGCCGAATACAATCAGTAAAGTTGCAGCTACAAAGCTGTATACAACAACGATACGAGTGATTTTCTGAACGCCATCCCAAATACGGTCGTGTTTACCGGCACCGAAGTTTTGAGCTGTATAGGTTGCCATTGTTGTTCCAAAAGATACTAACGGCATGGTCGCGATACCGTTGATTTTTTCAGCTGCTGTAGTGGCTGCAACAGCAGTAGCGCCTAAACTGTTCAATGTAATTTGAATGGCAATAGCCCCGATTGAAATAATAGAAGCTTGGAATCCCATAGGCAAGCCGATGTTTAAGTGAGTTGTGATTTCTTCTTTGCTTACTTTCCAGTCCGTTTTACGAATCCGTAAGACAGGAACTCTTTTCCAAATATAAACTAAACAAAGAATACTAGAAACAACTTGAGAAATGACAGTTGCATATCCAGCGCCTTCTACGCCAGTGCCAAAGCCTAAAATAAAGACATAGTCCAACACGATATTTAATACAGAAGCGATAGCTAAAAATAACAAAGGTGTACGGCTGTCTCCGATAGCGCGTAAAACATTTGATAACAAATTAAAAAATACAGTAGCACTAATTCCAGCAAAAATAACGATTAGATAAGTATAAGCGTCTTCCATTAAAGCAGCCGGGGTGTTCATGAAATCTAAAATTTGTCTAGTAAATAAAGTAGCTAAAATAGTTAAAACAACAGCAGTTACAGCACTGATGATCACACTGGCTGCTAAGTTTTTACGAATCCCTTTAATATCTTCTTTTCCAAAACGTTGAGCAGTAATCACTGAAAGACCTACAGTTAAACCCGTTGCCAGCCCGATAATCAGATTGCTGATACTTCCTGTAGAACCAACGGCTGCAAATGCATTTACACCAATCGTTCTGCTGATAATGAATGTATCAGCCATGCTGTAAAATTGTTGGAAAATATTTCCTAATAACATTGGTAGAGTGAATAGGATAATCAATTTGATTGGATTTCCTTTAGTCATGTTTTGTCCCATTATAAAAATGCCTCCTGAATTTTTTTGTCTGACAAATCTGTCATGAATAAGTGCGTTTGTTTTTTTGAATACTTTTGCAAGTATAGATTCATTTTCAGAAAATACAACCCTTATTTTCATTTTTTATTGTGACAGTTTTGTCAACAAAAAAAAGGCAGAAAAACCATTTCGTTTTCATTGGTTTAACGGCAATCAGCTGTTGATACATATAGTTTTCCAACTTCACAAAGTGTTCATTTTCATAAAATATAAAATCAGAATGAAAAAATAAAGAGTACAGATTTTTTTTATTTTTAATTGTACATACACGCAACATGCCGTACTGTTAAATAAACAAATAAAGGAATTTATTTTTCAATAGAATAAGCAAAATTTTAAAACAAAGGAAGAGAAGTATGAGACTGGATAAGTTATTGGGTGAAGTTGGATTTGGCTCGCGAAGAACAGTTAAACGCTTAATTAAAAGTAAACAAGTGGTCGTTAATGGTGAAGTTGTGATGGAAGACAACACCAATGTTGATCCGCAAATCCAAAAAATAGTCGTATCAGGGAAAAAAGTTGACTATCAGCCGCATGCCTATTATATGATGAATAAGCCTGGTGGAGTAGTTAGTGCAGTAGCAGACGAAGAGAATAAAACAGTCATCGATTTAATCAAAGAATATGATCGCTTACCGGGGTTGTATCCTGTGGGAAGATTGGATAAAGACACAGAAGGTTTATTGTTGATCACCAATAATGGAAACTTAGGCTATCAATTGTTACTGCCTCACAAACATGTTGCAAAAAAATATGAAGTAATCGTCAACGAACGAGTGACTAGTGCAGATCAAGAAGCATTTGCCAAAGGAATCGTATTTCATGGGGGAATCCAGTGCGAACCAGCGAAGCTGACCATTTTAGAAGCGAGTGAAACAGAAAGCAAGGTACTTGTAGAAATTAACGAAGGTAAGTTTCATCAAGTGAAGAAAATGTTTCTAGCTTGCGGGAAAAAAGTGACTTCTTTAAAACGGTTGTCAATGGGACCAATTGAACTCGATGAAAAACTTCCGGCAGGAGCCTATCGCCCTCTTTCAATCGAAGAATTAAATCAATTAATCCCTTATTTTTAACTTTTAATCTCTAAAAAGAACCGACCTGGAATAATCGTTACTCATCAAGGCAGTTTTCTCCTTGATGTTCCAACACCATTCTTCATCAAGGCAACTTTCTCCTTGATGTTCCGACACCATTTTTCATCAAGGCAACTTTCTCTTTGATGTTCCGACACCATTTTTCATCAAGGTAACTTTCTCCTTGATGTTCCAACACCGTTCTTCATCAAGGTAACTTTCCCTTTGATGTTCCAACACCATTCTTCATCAAGGTAACTTTCTCCTTGATGTTCCAACACCATTTTTCATCAAGGTAACTTTCTCCTTGATGTTCCAACACCGTTCTTCATCAAGGTAACTTTCCCTTTGATGTTCCAACACCATTCTTCATCAAGGCAGTTTTCTCCTTGATGTTCAAACACTATTCTCCATCATTATGGTTTACTTCTAGGTACTCTACGCACCAAATGGATGAATAAACACGAGTTTTGAGTATCAACTCATAAAACTATGAATTATTCAGATCATTGATTGGATAGTGTATTAAATCTCACTCGAAGAAAAATCGTTTCTTTTTGGACATTAAGAAAGGGCTGTGCTTTTATTAAAATTAGACAATACAGAACGTTATCTTTGATTTGAAAGTTGATTCTCACTATTCTTAAAAGTAGAAGAGCAATAGGAAGGGAGTTTTAAGATATGGGAAAATTAACAGGAAAAGTAGCTTTTGTTACTGGCGGAACATCTGGAATAGGGGAATTTACAGCTAAAGCATTTGCGGAACAGGGTGCAAAAGTAATTGTAGCAGGTAGAGATGAGGAAGATGGAACGCGTATTGTAAAAGAAATGGAAGAAAAAGGCGGACAAGGTCTATTTGTCACATTAGACATTACTGAAAAAGAAGACATCAAACAAAGTGTTGAAAAGACGTTAGATGCATTTGGAACGATTGATGTTTTAGTGAATAGCGCCGGAATTCATGATTCGTATGATACGGTATTGGATACAGATGAAGAAAGTTACGATAAATTGATGGACATTAACGTAAAAGGTCCTTTTTTGATGACCAAAGAGATTTTGCCTATTTTGTTGGAAAAAGGGAAAGGAACAATTATCAATGTTGGTTCTCAAGCCACTTTTGTAGCCGGCCCAGGAGGTTCAGCTTATGTAACGTCTAAACATGCTATCGAAGGTTTTACGAAACAGTTGGCCTATGATTTTGGTAAAAAAGGCATTAAAGCGAATTTAATTGCTCCAGGATTTATTGAAACGCCCATGACAGAAGGCATTGAAGACGATCGCTTAAAAGATATCCCAGCACAACGAGCAGGAAGGCCAGAAGAAGTAGCTGCATTAGCAGTCTTTCTAGCCTCTGACGAGTCAGATTACATTCAAGGCACCTCCATCAAAATAGACGGAGGATGGACAATAGGAAGATAGAGCATGGAGCAAAACGTTTAGACTTCCGTGAGGTTCACTTTTCTCTTTTAGTTGGGCGATCTTTCCCACCAAAAAGAGAAAATGAAACTACAGGAAGTCTGTTTTGCGCAACGCGTCTAAAATAGAGCGTGGAGTAAGGCGCTTAGCTCACCGAATATAAGAAAATCACTAACAGTTAGGTGGTTTTTCCTAACAGTTAGTGATTAGCTTATAGGCGTGTGAGCTGCCTTGCGCAACGCGTCTAGAAAGCACAAACCTAAAGGAGCCGGAAAATATTCCGGCTCCTTTAGTTATTTTAGTTAGATTTACTTTGTGGCAATAAACGAGAATGTATCCATAGATTGGATGTTTTTTTGATTATGATAACTAGTTAATGAATTAAGCTGCGAAGACAACAATATTTTAAATTTATCCGGCATAGTTGAAATAGAAGCTATAGCTTCAGGTGCATTGGACAAGGTCATATCTACTTCCCAAGAACCGTCTTGCAAATCTTTCGAAGGAATAACGGTTTCGTCTACTACATTCCACCCAGCCTGTTTAACTAAATTTTTGCTGTCTTCAAGGGTAATTAATGTACGGATGTTGGCTTCAGTAGTTTCACGGAAACTTTCGTATTGTGCTTGCAGCAGAGCAGCTAAAAAATGTGGCATTTGATGGTTGTCAGTGATATGAGTATCCCATTCCGCAAAAACTAATCGTTTTCCCCATTTATGAAGTTTGGTAAACATTTCTAGCAATATCTCTTGAGATGTTAAGTACCAGCTTGAATGAGAAAACACTATGGTATCAAAAGTATTTTCTGGAAAATCTATTTCAGCAGATAAAATATCTGTGTTGAAATCAACTGTAATTTGCTTGCCCACAGAAGATTGCTGCAGTTTAGCCATCGCTTGACCCAACGTTTCTGGAGCGCCATAATCAGGACCAGCGATATCGATAGCGTGAACTTTTCCTTTATCTCCTGCAAAATAAGCTAGTACAGCAGTCATATCCCCTTGACCACAACCAATTTCTAAAACACTTTCTCCAGCATGAATTCCCCAATACTCTGCTAAATGAATGCGATGTTGCGTTTGGACAGTTTGAATTTCAGATAAAGTACCTGTTGGTGAAATGCTTTTAGCCATTTCTTTTAAGTTGTTCATTCCCAATTCTTATCCCTCTTTCTATTTCTTTCAATGATATGCCGTTTGACTTACTTAGTATACCTTAGTTTTAATCCGTAAAGTGCAGCAAAATGAAAGGCAGTTTCTTGATTTTATGGTATTCTATAGAATAGAAGAAAGGTATGTGAAAGATGAAGAAAAGTTTGATCAAATTAAGAAAAAAATTAGGACTTGTGGCTGCTTTGAGCCTGCTAAGTGCCTGTGGAACAGAAAGTTCAGCAAATGAAGCCTCTAATCCTACTGCTTCTCATGTAGAAACGATTGAAAAAAGCGGCTTAGAAGAGTTGAAAGTTCATTACATAAATGCTGGACAAGCCGATGCAACGTTGTTTGAATTTGCAGATGAGAGTGAAGAATATACGATTCTCTATGATACAGGTGATTGGAACAGAACAGATGTGGTCGATTACTTGTCTAATGAAGGGATAGAAGAACTAGATTTAGTCATCGTCAGTCATCCAGATGCAGATCATATTGGTCAATTAGATAAAGTGATTGAACAATTTGAAGTAGGAGAAATTTGGATGTCTGGAAATACTACCACTTCAGATGTATTTGCACGATCACTCGAAGCAATTCAAGAACATGAAGTAGGGTATTATGAACCTCGAGCAGGAGACCAATTTGATGTTGGTCCATTGGATATGGAGATTCTTTATCCTGCTGAATTGACCGGCAATACAAACGCAGATTCTATTTCAATGATGGTTTCATATGGAGAGATTGATTTCATGTTTACAGCGGATGCTGGAAAAGCGCAAGAAATCGAAATGGTCAATTCTGGGATGAATGTAGATGCGGAAATTCTTTCGTTAGGGCACCACGGATCTGATACTTCCAGTGATCCTTCTTTCGTTGAAGCAGTTAGTCCAGAAGTCGCAGTCTACAGTGCTGGTGTAGATAATTCATACGGGCATCCTCATCAAGAAGTAGTGTCTATGATTAAAGATAAAGGGATAGAGCTTTATGGAACGGATGCCTATGGCACGATCATTGTCACTACCAATGGTGCAGAGTACACTATTCGAACAACTGGCAAAGGGGTTGTGAAGACCGGCAAGAAAGAAAAGAAGGATTCTTCAAAAAATAGTGCTACAATTTCTGAAGTCCCTGAGGAATCGGCTGAAGAAAGCAAACTTGCCCCATCTTCAGAAATGATAAACATCAACACAGCATCTTATGAAGAGTTGCTTGAGATCGTTCATATCGGTCCAGAACGGGCAGAAGAGATTATCGCCTTGCGTCCTTTCGAGCGAGTTGAAGAGCTGAGCGAAGTAAATGGCATTGGAGCTGCCAGGTTAGACGATATTTTAACTGAAGGCAAAGTTTATGTAGGAGGGGAATAAGTGTGAAAGGTATACTAGATCGATTTGAAGAAGATAAAGCTGTCTTATTGGTTGAGCAGTTAAATAAAGAATGGATTGTAGAGGTGGATCGCTTGCCAGCGGGAAGTAAAAAAGGTACTTGGTTTACCTTAGACATCAGTGGAGATGAGATAAGCAGTATATCCGTTGATCAACAGCTTACAGAAGAAAAGAGCCAGAAGATCAATGATTTGATGCAATCTATACGTTCCAAAAGTACAGACAGCAAATTCAAACGCAACTAAAAACGAGATGAATTCAACAGGTTCCATAAAAGATCGGGTAATCCATTCGATCTTTTATGGAGCCTGTTTATTCTATTTCTTCATTACAATTCTTAGTGATTAAACATAGGTTGCATTTTGTTTTTGTGGTATCATTAAAAGCAAAGAAAAAGTAATTTTTTGGGGGCAATTAGTGTGAATAAAACGTATCCAGATGATAGTTTGGCATTGCATACAGACATGTACCAACTTAATATGATGAAATCGTATTGGGAGTTAGGGGATGCAGATAAGAATGCTGTATTTGAAGTATATTTCCGTGAAAATCCATTTGGTATTGGTTATACCGTTTTTGCGGGGTTGGAACGAGTAGTAAACTATGTAGAAAATTTAACGTTTACAGAATCTGATCTCGACTATTTAAGAGAGACTCAAGATTACCCAGAAGCATTTTTAGACTATTTAAAAAACTTTAAATTTACTGGAACGATTCGTTCAGTCATAGAAGGAGACTTAGTTTTTGCTAATGAACCCATCTTGCAAATAGAAGGGCCTCTGGCTGAATGCCAATTATTGGAGACAACTATTTTGAATGTAGTCAATTTTCAAACCTTGATTGCGACAAAAGCCTCTGAAATGAAGACCGTAGTTGAAGATGATCCCTTATTGGAATTCGGGACTCGAAGAGCTCAAGAAATGGATGCAGCAATTTGGGGAACACGAGCAGCTTTTATTGGCGGAGCAGATGCTACAAGTAATGTTCGTGCTTCAAAATTATTTGGTATTCCAGCCAGCGGAACACACGCTCATGCGATGGTGCAAGCTTACGATAGTGAATATGAAGCATTTATGGCATATGCCAAAACACATAGAGATTGTGTGTTTTTAGTAGATACATTTGATACATTAAAAACTGGTGTGCCTAACGCGATTCGTGTTGCGAATGAAATGGGAGATAATATCAATTTTTTAGGTGTTCGATTAGATAGTGGAGATATGGCTTATATATCTAAGCAAGTACGGACGCAACTGGATGAAGCAGGATATCCTGATGCTAAAATCTATGCTTCAAATAACTTAGATTCAAAAACGATTTTAAACTTAAAAATGCAAGGTGCTAAAATCGATGTATGGGGAGTTGGAACACGTTTAATTACCGCGTTTGATCAACCTGCATTAGGAGCGGTTTATAAATTAGTGGCGATAGAAGATAAAAACGGCAATATGAGAAATACAATCAAATTAACCAGCAATGCTGCTAAAATGTCTACTCCAGGTAAAAAACAAGTGTGGCGAATCACCAGTAATGAAAAAGGAAAATCTGAAGGTGACTATGTAGCTCTTTGGGGAGAACGCCCCGATCTGGAAAAGGAGCTGTTCATGTTCCACCCGATCCATACGTATATCAATAAAACTGTTAAAGATTTCACTGCCGTTCCATTGTTGAAAGATATTTTTGTGGACGGTGAATTGGTGTATGAGTTACCTAAATTGGATAAAATCAAATCGCACGCAGAAGAAAGTCTGACGGCATTGTGGGATGAGTATAAACGAATATTGAATCCTGAATCTTATCCCGTTGATTTATCTCAAAAAGCTTACGATAATAAATTAGCGATCATCAAAGAAACGAGACGGAGAATGAAAGAGCTGGAAAGCTGATTATTTCTTTCTTCTCGCGAAACAGTGGTAATTTATAATGGTTATAATAAATATTATTTGCCGAGTAGTTGTAAAGCTTCAATAAATTAGTTGTGATGAGAAAGGGTGCAAGTTATGTCAGAAATCAGAGATGAAATACTAGTAGAAATGAAAGTAAAGCCTTCCATTGATCCTAAAGTAGAAGTTCGACAACGAGTAGATTTTTTAAAAGCCTATTTAACAAAATATCCTTTTATCAAAACGCTTGTATTAGGAATCAGCGGGGGACAGGACTCTACGTTGGCTGGGAAAATAAGTCAATTGGCGATTAATGAAATAAGAGAAGAGACAGGGGACGCTCTGTATCAATTCATAGCTGTTCGATTACCTTATGGAACGCAAGCAGATGAACATGATGCCATGGATGCCATTGAATTTATGCAAGCCGATAAAACGGTTCGCGTAAATATCAAACCAGCAACAGATGCTGTAGTCGAGGCTTTAAAAGATGAAACGATTGAATTGAGCGACTTTACAATTGGGAATATCAAAGCTCGTCAAAGAATGATTGCTCAATACGCGATTGCTGGAACTTACAATGGAGTAGTTGTAGGAACCGATCAATCAGCTGAATCAGTCACAGGTTTTTACACCAAATACGGTGATGGCGGAACAGACATCAACCCACTGTTTGGATTAAACAAACGTCAAGGGAAAGCATTACTTGTTGCATTAGGTTGTCCTGAACACTTGTATACTAAAATACCTACAGCAGATTTAGAAGACGACCGTCCATCCCTTCCGGATGAAGTAGCTTTAGGAGTGAGTTACGAAGCTATTGATGACTACCTAGAAGGTAAAGAAGTATCTGAACGGGAAGCCGCTGCTATTGAAGGCTGGTTCAATAGAACACGCCACAAACGCAATATGCCCATAGATGTCTTTGATACATTCTGGAAAGAATAAACGTACGATGTCGAGAATAGTGTGAGACGATAATTATAAGCGAAATCAAAAGTAACAGAAGGTTAAGAAGCTAGCTAAATGCCTAGTTTTCTTAATCTTTTTTGTTAGTGAAAGAAAAAAAGTTCATCCGTTGCATTTTCGGTCTATACCATTTATAATAGAGAAGTATTTTAAATGAAGGAGACAATAATATGACAAATAAAGTATTCGTCAATGGAAATGTTTATACAGGAGAAACTAAAATTGATAACGGTTTCGTCCGTTTCAACAAAGAAATCTTAGCGGTTGGTAGAATGGAAGATTTCACTCAAGAAGCTGAAGAGGAATTAATCGATATTTCCGGGGAAATAATCGTACCTGGATTTATTGATGTGCATAGTCACGGAGGATACGGCAGTGATAATATGGATGCGGATCCTGAAAAAATCAATCAGATGATTCAACAAATGTATCAAGAAGGAATCACTTCTTATTTTCCAACAACTATGACTCAATCTTATGAAAATATTGAAGCTGCTTTAAAAGGGATTGCTGAAGCAGCAGAAACAAATCCGGTGATTCAAGGGATTCATGTAGAAGGGCCATTTATTTCCGCTGTATTCAAAGGAGCTCAACCTGAAGAATATATTAGAATTCCTGATGCTGAAACAATGAAAAAGTGGGATGAGATTAGTGGAGGGCGTGTTCGTCTTGTAACGTATGCTCCAGAAACTAGTGATGCTAGTGAATTTGAAAAAATATGCCAAGAGAATGATATTGTTTTATCAGCTGGTCACACAAACGCGACTAGAGAAGAAATGAAACAATCTAAAGCTAGACATATCACGCATTTGTATAACGCACAACGAGGGTTGCACCATCGTGAACCAGGTGTAACAGGTCATGCTTTCTTAGACGAAGATACGTATGTAGAAGTGATTGCAGACGGGTTCCACATCCATCCTGAAATGGTGAAGATGGCTTACATGATGAAAGGTCCAGATCGCGTAGAGATTATCACAGACGCCATGAGGGCCAAAGGTATGCCGGATGGTGAAAGTGAGCTGGGCGGGCAAAAAGTTATTGTAAAAGATAAACAAGCTCGTTTAGAATCTGGTAATCTAGCTGGCAGTGTTTTGGAGTTCCAAGATGCATTCAAAAATATTATGGAATTCACAGGCTGCAGTGTGGAAGATGCTGTAAAAATGAGTTCAGTCAATCAAGCAAGAGAATTTGGGTTGACACAAAAAGGTATACTATCTGCGGGTAAAGATGCAGATATGGTAGTGTTGAGTCAAGATTTCAATGTCTTGCAAACAGTCAGTTATGGGGAAATCGTGTATAAAGAATAAAAGGAGCGAGTTAAAAATGAACGTTTTTGTAGCAAAAGATAAAAAAGAGGGTAGCCAAAAAGTATTTGATTTGATTACACAAGAAATGGAAGATGGGGCAAAAGTATTTGGTCTAGCAACTGGAAGCACCCCTGAAGATTTATACAAAATCATGACTTCAAGCGATATGGACTTTTCAGGTATTACATCTATCAATTTAGATGAATATGTGGGGTTATCACCAGAAGATCCGCAAAGTTATCGTTACTTTATGGAAAAACATTTATTCTCTAAAAAACCATTCAAAAAGACTTATGTTCCAAATGGTTTAGCAGAAGAAGCAGAAGAAAATACGCGTTACAATAAAATTATTGCTGAAAATCCTATTGATCTCCAAATCTTAGGGATTGGCACAAATGGACACATCGGCTTTAACGAGCCAGGTTCATCTTTTGAGTCTGAAACACGTAAAGTAGCTTTAGTAGAATCTACTATTGATTCCAACAAAGTTTACTTTGACCACGAAGAAGATGTTCCAAGATATGCCTTCTCTATGGGGATAAAATCGATTTTAAAATCTAAAAAAATTATTTTAATGGCATTTGGTAAAAATAAAGCAGAAGCTATTCAACAGATGATTGAAGGTCCTGTGACCGAAGAGGTTCCAGCCAGTGTTTTACAACAGCATCCAAATGTAATTGTGATTGTAGACGAAGAAGCTGGGTCGTTGTTGAATCGTTAGGAGTGAAATAATGACCAAGGAAAAACCGATTTATATTCAAATTCACAATAAGATCCGTAAAATGATCGAAGAAGGTCACTGGAAAGTTGGTGAACGGATTCCATCAGAACGTGATCTTGCTAAGACGTTTGAAGTTAGCCGAATGACTTTAAGGCAAGCTGTTCAGACACTTGTAGATGAAGGGATTTTAGAGCGGAAAGTGGGCTCGGGGACTTATGTTTCCAGTCAAAAAGTCCAAGAGAAAATGACTGGTATCCAAAGTTTTACGGAAACTATGCGTTCTCAAGGACGCAAACCAACGAGCAAGACGATTTCATACCATGTTAAACCTGCCAGTGTCAGTGAAGCAGAACACTTGCATTTGGAAAATGAGACAGTTGTATTGCGCATGGAGCGTGTAAGGTTTGCAGATGATGTTCCGATTTGTTTTGAGGTAGCGACTATTCCGTTTCATTTAGTAGAGTCATTAGGGAAAAAAGAGATCACGTCTTCTCTATATAAAACTCTTGAAGAAGAAAAAGATATCCATATCGGTAAAGCTGAACAAACGATCTCGGCTATGCTGGCATCAGAAAGAATTTCAGAATACTTGGATATCAAACGTGGAGAAGCGATACTGCAGCTGAGACAAATTACGTACAGCAACGACAATAGACCGTTTGAGTACGTAAGAACTCAATACGTAGCAGACAGATTTGAATTCTATCTAGAGAACTAGAACACAGAGCATGCACTGCTTTGTGCAGTGTGTATAAACAAAAAGACTGTCTCACTGCGAGACAGTCTTTTTGTTTAGTAAAGTTGTTCCGATTCGAATAGTTGCTTCTGGATAGCCGCTTGATTGTTTTTCAGTTTTGTCTGCAATTCTTCAATATTCCGGCCTAGTTTTTCCAGCAGTTCGATGTTGCGTCCAATTTTTGATTTGGTATCCCAATCTGAAAATAGATTGTCAAAGAAGATATCGAATGTTTTGCTCATTCCGCTAAACTTCTCATAACTCAAAAAAGTATCCATAGACAAATCTGTTAATTCTTTAGAATAATGTTCCAACTGTTGTTCCAATTGACTCATTTTAGCTTCAGCTTTATCGATTTTATCGTATTTCATCATATCAAACAATAGACTGCTATCTGTAAACATATCCCAAGTAGAGTAAGAGTCTGCTGAGTCTAAATCGTCTAAAGCAAAATCGATTGCATCCAAAATACTTTCTCCAGCAGCTAAAGCTTCCTCAATTTCAATCAATTCTTGTTTTAGTTGTGCACGTTTCGTTTCTTCTGCAGTGATTCTTTCACGAAAGAGAGGATCACTTTGATACAGAGTTTCTTTTAATCGTTGGAGTTGAGAAGACGTTTCGTTGACAGCAGTTTGAACCGCATCTAATGCTTCTCTAGATTCAAGGGCCAAGGCTAGTGATAAATCCAGCTCCATTTTAGCCGTGAGTTGCTCTTGTTTCTCTTTATCCAGTCTTTTATCGTAATTGCCCACTAAGCGCTTTAAAAAAGTAGACAATGACTCTTCTTGCAATTTTTCTACATCATCGCTTTCTTTAGCAAAAATAGATTTAGCCGTTTCATAGCGTACTTTATTTTCTTCAAATCTGATTTTTGCATTCGCCTCTTTATTTAGTAAAGAACTCATTTTTGCTTGTAAAACTTCATACTCCTCCATTACTTGATCCTCTCCCTATAGGTAAGTCGTTTTTCTTTTTTATTATGACTGAAAAGAGTGCGAATCTCAATGATAAAAAAAGAGCTTGGACAAATGCCCAAGCTCTCATAAAAATAAATAATGGCTTAACTAATTATATAGTAGAAATGCAAAACAATTAATTTTTACTGAAATCTTCTACCCATGTCATTCCTAATGCACCTTCACCTAAATGAGTGCCGATAACGGGACCAAAATAACTCAGGTGAAATGTAACGTCAGGGTACAAAGATTCTAATTTTTCTTTCCAAATAAGAGCTTTCTCCTCAACGTTTGCATGTATAATGGTAGAAACGATAGGATAACCTTTAGCTGCATCAGCGCCTAATAATTCTTCGATACGTTTTAAGGCTTTTTTGTGTGTACGAATTTTTTCGAAAACGACAATTTGTTTGTCTTCAAAATGCAAGATAGGCTTAATCTTCAATAAGGTACCGATAGATGCAGCACCACTTGATAAACGTCCGCCGCGAACTAAATTCTTCAAATCATCGACTACAAAAAAGGCCTTCAAACTTTGCTGCATGTGGTCAAAGTGATGGAATATTTCTTGTACAGAAGCGCCTTCTCGAACTAAACGAACAGCTTCTAATGCAAAGTACCCTTGAGCAGTACAACTGAGACCGGAATCGTAGGGATAAACTTGTATGCCCTCCATGTATTGTCCAACGCTTGCGATGCTTTGGTACGTACCGCTGATTTTACTGGATAAGTGGACACTGATCACAGCATCATAATCTTTAGCTAGTTCAGCAAATAAAGATTCAATATCGCCAATAGTCGGCTGCGAGCTTGTGGGTAATTTTTCGCTATCTCGAATAAGGTCAAAGTATTGTTCGCTTGTGATATCTACTTCTTCTTTTAACGCTTCGCCATTCACAACAACAGAAAGCGGCAATCGATAAATATGGTTATCTTGGTACTGCTTTTCAGTCAAATAAGCAGTACTATCTGTTACAACAGCTATTTTCAATTCAAAACCTCCCAAGCTGATTTTATTGTGGTGAAATATCAGCACATATTAGAAAATTATAGCATAGAAAGAGTGTAAAACAGAATAGAATCTAAAATGTTTACATTGTTTTAAAATAATCTGGTTTCATAAACAAGTTGTACTTATTCGCACGACTAGTTAAACACAAGCTGTTTACTTGCCTTGTGTCATCAATAAAAAACTTGTAGACTAAAGGCAAAAACAAAATAGAAACTGTCTGAAGAAAGGAAATTATCATGCTGAAAAACTATCGTACTATTGAAAAAGATGGTCAATTTGAAATAGAGATCAAAAAATCTCGGTTTATTTGCCATTTAAAACGAGTGGCAGACGAGACTGAAGCGACAGCTTTTATTGAAGCCGTAAAAAAAGAGCATGCTAAAGCTACGCACAATTGTTCAGCTTATTTAATTGGAGATCAGAACGAAGTCCAACGAGCTCATGATGACGGAGAGCCTAGTGGAACAGCTGGAATTCCTATGTTGGAAGTGCTAAAGAAAAAAGAGTTGAAGAATGTAGCGACTGTAGTAACCCGTTATTTTGGAGGCGTTAAACTAGGTGCCGGCGGATTGATTCGTGCTTATGGAAATTCTGTCAGTAGAGCACTAGAGGAAATCGGACTAGTAGAAGGAATGCTCCAAGCTGAGATCCGTGCAACGATCGAGTATCCGTTATTAGGGAAAGTAGAGAACTTGCTGCGCGAGTCATCTTATACAATAAAAGATATCGTTTATACAGATAAAGTAACATTTAGTTGCCTTGTAAAAGAAGAGGAGAATGCTCGTTTTTATGAAGACCTGATTGAGTGCGTGAGCAATCAGGTCACTTTTGAGGAAGGTGAGTTAAGTTACCGTGAAGTAAAAATTACCTCTGAATAATAGATTAATTTGCAAATTGTAACTTAAATTTTGTGTTTCTTCAACATATATTCAATGGGGAAAAATGTTTCAAAGACTCCCTTTTGTTCTTGTTTCAGTCGTTAATTACAGTTAGTTAAATGTCAGCAGCCAGAGAAATGAGCATTTTGCCATAGTAGAAAATCGTTCTAGGTGGGTTGAACATCAATAAAACTTCTTGAATGATAAAAAAAGGTGAAATTGGGTCTCGATGTTGAACAATTGTTAAGAAACATTTACAATTTTTCAATAAGAGTATTGGAAATTGTAATTTTGTGATAAAATGACCAAGACTTCAAACAAAGCATCTGCATTATTTTTTTTATCCAATCAAAAAAGGATTGTTTGCTCTAGAAAAAACGTTAAGATATAAGCAATAGTACTGCTCATTTCAACAAATAAACTAGTTTCAAGAATACATTTGAAAAGGTGATAATCAGTGAAGAAAAAACAGAAAGACTCTTCAACTCGTTCTGAGTATAGGAGAAGCGGAAAACGCAAAAAATCCAAAGGCCAGAAAATTATTTTGGCTATTTTAATTCCTATCATGGCTGTTTTATTAGTAATAGCTATCTTTGCAGCAAAATTATTTGCTGAAGCTCAAACCGCTGTGGAAGATTCTTATCATTCTATTGAACGAGAAAGTGAAATAGATGTCGATCCAATAGAAGATACTGTCTCTTTACTGATCATGGGTGTGGATGACACTGAAAGTCGAAACTTGGGAAGTGCCAGAACGGATGCCCTGATTTATTTGACGATAGACCCTCAAAATCATGAAATTAATATGGTGAGTATCCCTCGAGATACGTATACCGAAATTATGAATGATGGTGAATTTTACAGAAGAAATAAGATCAATTCTGCTTATGAAGTAGGACAAGAAAAAGCCGTTATTGAAACAGTAGAGAACTTATTGGATGTGCCGGTTCATTATTACGCAACGTTTAACTTTGATTCCTTCTTAGAAATTATTGATGCTTTAGGCGGAATTGAAATGGATGTGCCTGTGACGATCTCAGAACAAAATTCTGATGGACAAATGGGTCAGATCCATTTAGAAGAGGGCTATCAAACCTTAAACGGAGAGCAAGCATTAGCGCTGGCTCGTACTAGAAAAATCGATAATGATGTCAAACGCGGCGAGCGTCAACAATTGATTATTCAAGCGATTGTGAAAAAAGCATTGAGTATCGGTTCGATTCCAAAACTTTCTGATGCAATCGAAGCTGTTGGAAGCAATATGCGTACCGATCTGCGATTTAATGAAATGCTGAATATTGCTCAATCAGGCTTGGAAGGAAGTTACACGTTCGATTCACACATTTTCGAATGGACTGATTTTACGTTTAATGGAGCTAGTATGGTCGAGTTGTATCCGGATAGTGTTGACTACATCAGTCATAAATTACGTGTAGCATTGGATTTAGAAGCTGCAGATGAACGCGATGCAGAAGGGTATGAATTTACTTCTAATCGAATAGCAGAATACGCTGATTAAAAGCAAGGATGAAGAATTGTTGCACCTATAAAAAAAGTGAGTTGAGGCATATGAATATGCTTCAGCTCACTTTTTTTAGTATCGTGATAATGCTATTCTTTGCGATTCCAAGCACGAGCAAATTTGCGAATATGTTTTAACAAAGGCTGATTCGATTTACCTGTCAAGCCGATGAGTTCTACAAAAAGCTCCAGACCAAATCCTAAACCAATCGTCAGAAAAATCCAACCCCACAGAGAGGATAAAGGATAAAGCAGTGCAATCAAAGAAAAAATAGCGGCTAAAAAGTAGATAGCAACAACTGTTTGCTTGTGAGTGAAACCCAGCGTCATTAGGCGATGATGAATATGCAATTTATCTGCTGTAGCAATCGATTGTTTGTTTAGAATTCTGCGGATCATTGCATAAATAGTATCTGTAATAGGAATGCCTAAAATAACAATTGGAATAATCAACGTAATCAAAGTAGCATTTTTTAAACCTTGCAGAGACATGACGGAAATCATAAAACCAAGAAATAAGGCTCCGGTATCTCCTAAAAAAATTCGAGCAGGATTAAAGTTGTAGGGAAGAAAACCAGCAATACTGCCTACTAATACAAAAATCATGATTGGTACTGACATACTGTCTACGGTTAAAAAGAAATAGCCGATAATTCCCATAGTAGTCAATGCGATCATGGACACTCCGCTGGCTAATCCGTCTAAACCGTCAATCAAATTAACCGCATTTGTAATGGCTAAAATCCAAAACAGTGTTACCGGTAAACTGAAGGATCCAAAATGAAGCTCGCCAATAAAAGGCAAGTTGATCATATTTAATTGAATGTCTCCGACGTAATAAACGATCAGACCAGCAATAAGAATACCTAGCGATTTTAATTTAGGGCTCAACTCTTTTAAATCATCCACTATCCCAGTGATCAATATGACACTGGCCCCTAAAAAAATCGGCAGAGTCTCCTGATTGGGAATAGGCAACAGGAAGAAAATTGAGAGGAAGAAAGAGATGAAGACAGCAATTCCTCCTAAAGATGGTACGATTCTTGTGTTTACTCTTCGTTCATTTGGCAGGTCAACAGCTCCGATTGAAATAGCTAATTTCCTTACAAAAGGCGTTAAAACAATGGATATCAATGCTGCAACTATACAAGTCAAAAGAACATGGAACATATTATACATTCAAATGATCCTTCCTTAACGTTATCTTCATTTATTATACAAATTTAAATGGTTAAACACAATTGCAGACCTTATTTATTTTAGGATTACGGGTCAGAACAGTATTGAACTCATGGCATTCAACATAAAAATTTTCTTTTGTTTCATTGTATTCAGGGAAATAATCCGATAAACTAGTTGAAAGAGCTTTTTTGGTAACGAGCATACCTGAAAAATAGGCCGTAATGGTTATGAATCTAACTTAAGGAGAAAAATTATGCGTTCTACTGACAGAAAGAAAAAAAAGAAACGAACTAAATGGATTGTCCTTTCGGTTTTCATTTTCATTATACTAGGAATAGGTATTTATCTTACTTATGCGTTTATGTCGGCAAATCATTTTTTTAATTCCATTCAAGGAGAACCGATTCCTTCAGATGACGCAAATGAACAAGTCATTATTGAAAATAAAGAACCCTTTTCTATTTTATTGTTAGGTGTAGATGAGCGACCTGGGGATATCGGCAGAGCCGATACGATCATGGTGGCTACTGTGAATCCAACGAGTGAGGACATTAAATTGGTATCTATTCCTCGGGATACATTGATCGAATTACCCGATACACAAGAAGAAGATAAAATAAATGCTACTTATGCTTATGGAGGTATTCCTTACGTCATTGATACGGTTGAAGAGTATTTAGAGATACCGATTCAATATTACGCTCAAATCAATTTTCAAGGCATGGTTGATTTAGTAGATGCAGTTGGCGGAATTGATGTGAATTCTCCTTTAAAATTCACCGTACAGGATAGTACTGAGAAAGCCGATGCGATCCATATTGAAGAAGGCAATCAGCACTTAAATGGGGAAGAAGCTCTGGGATATGCTAGAATGCGAAAACAGGATCCTCGTGGCGACTGGGGGAGACAAGAGCGTCAACGGCAAGTGATAGAAGCTATCGTAGATGAAACGATCTCTATTTCGAGTTTGACAAACTTTAATACAATCTTTAATGCGATTGCTCCAAATTTGAAAACCAATTTAACTGGTCGCGAGATATGGATTTTAGGCACAAATTATGCGCCGGCAGCACGAAACATTGAATCATTGACATTAGACGGTGAAGCAGATACAGTTTATTTTTCAACGTATGGACAAGACGTCTATGTATGGGTCCCTTATGAAGAGACATTAGAAGAAATTCGTCAAGTATTGCAAGAACACTTGGAAATCAATTCTTCTAATAATGATATATCCATAGAGGAAAGCAATACTGAAATAGAGTAAATAAAAAACGAGGGAAATGTGGATGGTTATCCACTTTTCCCTCGTTTTTTATGGTTCATAATTGCATTATGTTATTTAGTGTATTTCAAAAAATAGTTCTTTTTTTGCGTAAATTATTTTGAGGTGATGTGATGGAAAAGTGGTTAGTTGGAAGAGAATTGTTGCGGAACGAACTGATTTCTGTAATAGAAGCTTCAGAAAACATTCAAGAGAGAAAAGGCTTTACGTTAAATGCCAAAGAAATCATCTGTAATCGATGCGGCGCCAGTCAATCGAAAGATAGAATCAGTGCGCCTTGTCCATGTAGTACAGACTGTTTTTATTGTGTCAGCTGTCTGCAAATGGGGAAAGTAAAAAAATGCAGTGTTTTGTACTATCAGCAAGAAGAAAACAGTTTTGATGATCTAGAGGAACCTATTTTGACTTGGACAGGATCGTTGTCTCCCCAACAGCAGCAAGCTTCAGTAGAGATTTTGAATGCTGTACGAGTTGGAGAAGAGCGGTTGATTTGGGCGGTTGCAGGTGCGGGGAAGACGGAAATGCTATTTCAAGGAATAGCCGATGCATTAAAGGATAAGAAGAGAGTCTGTGTGGCTTCTCCTCGAGTAGATGTTTGCTTGGAGTTAGCGCCTCGATTGCAACAAGCTTTTTTGCATGTAGAAATAGCTGTTTTGCATGGAAATATGGAAGAACCTTATACTTATACACAGCTTGTGATTGCGACAACGCATCAGCTGATGCGGTTCCGTGAGGCGTTTGATGTGCTGATTATTGATGAGATAGATGCTTTTCCATTTCATATCGATAAAAGCTTGCAATTTGCTGCTCAAAAGGCTCGTAAGAAAAAGGGAGCCTTGATTTACTTATCAGCTACACCAAGTAAGGAAATGCAAAAAGCGATTCGGTCAAAACAATTATCGGCATCGATTTTACCCGCTCGTTATCATGGTTTTTCACTGCCTGTGCCAAAGTTTATTTGGACAGGAGATTGGCGAAAAGGGATAGCAGATCATAAAAAAGCCTTACCTTTCTTGGATCACGTCAAAAGATTGACAGAGAAAAAACGGAGATTTCTTATTTTTGTGCCTCATATTGCATTGATGGGACAATTGGATGCTTATTTACAAATCCTGTTTCCAGCACATTCTTTTACGAGTGTTTACGCAGAGGATCCAGAGAGAAAAGAAAAAGTTTTAAAGATGAGGCAAGAAGAATATGATTTTTTACTGACTACCACTATTTTAGAAAGAGGAGTAACCTTTAGAGATATTGATGTATTGGTCTTAGGTGCAGAAGACAAAACTTTTACAGAAGCTGCACTGGTGCAAATTGCCGGTCGAGCTGGAAGGCACAAAGATTATCCAAAAGGAGAAGTGTTATTCTTTCATTATGGGCAGTCAAAAGAAATGAAACGAGCGCGTAAACAAATTCGGCAAATGAATAAATGGGCATCGGAGAGAGGACTGATCCAAAAATGACCAATTGTTTGTGGTGTGGACGTGAAGAGTTGCCTAAAATTCGTTTGATCGATATTGTTGGACTGACAAAAATTAAAACAGAACCTCTGTGCAGACAATGTAAAAAGCAATTAAGCTATTTAGACGATCAATCAACTTGCAGGGGGTGTGGAAGACCTGAAGACGGGGAGGAATACTGTAAAGATTGTATACGTTGGCAAAATCTTTATCCCCATTATGATTTTCATAATGAAGCATTGTACGAATACAATGAGTTTATGAAAGAGTGGATAGAAGCCTATAAATTTAAAGGAGACTACCGCTTAGGAAAGGTATTTGCGGAACCGCTAAAGTACAAGGTTGAAAAGAGAGCTGATACAGAGTCTGTTATCATACCGATTCCCATCAGCAAGAAAAGTATGGATATTAGAGGATTTAATCAAGTGAAAGGATTGCTGGATTTTGCAGGCCTTTCATATAATGAAGTTTTGGTTCATGTAGGGATTGGAGAGAAGCAATCTAGTAAGAATCGACAACAGCGGATGACCAGCTCGCAACCATTTGAAATCAAACCAAGTAAACGGATAGAAATAGAATGTCGGAATATATTATTGATCGACGATGTTTACACTACAGGAAGAACTCTTTTTCATGCAGCAGATTGTTTGTTTTTGAATGGTGCGGCTAACGTGCAGTCTTTGACGATCGCACGTTAAAGCGGATTAAAAGCGTGCAAAATTCTTTTGACGACAAAAGAAAGATTTCAATTGAAAAGTTTGCTTATTAAAACGCTATCTTTTATAATGACAATAAGCAATACATCCTGTGAGTGGTCCACATGGTGTTGCGGTATCTGATGATGAGAGGTGTTAAAACAGCAGAATCAGAACTACTAATATATGAAGATAGGCGGATTCATAAAGAAAGTTCTGCTATTTAAACGAATCATTGAATTACCAAAAAGGTATCAGATGAAAGGGGAGACTGTTTATGATTAGATACAATGTCCGTGGAGAAAACATCGAGGTGACTGCTGCAATTCGCAGTTATGTTGAGAAAAAAGTAAGTAAGATTGAAAAATACTTTAATGATGTACCAGAAGCCACAGCTCATGTAAACTTAAAAACTTATTCTGATAAAACAGCTAAAGTAGAGGTTACAATCCCAGTACCTTATATTGTATTACGTGCAGAAGAAACCTCTCCAGATCTATATGGAAGTGTGGATTTGGTTGTAGATAAATTGGAAAGACAAATGCGCAAATACAAAACAAAATCAAACCGTAAAGGGCGCGACCAAGTATCTCAACCTGTTGACCCATTGATTGGAACTGACTTCGAGCATGCTGATGCAGAAGAAGTCGAAGAAGAGTTGCCAATTGTGCGCACAAAACGCTTATCATTGAAACCAATGAACAGTGAAGAAGCCGTATTGCAAATGGATATGCTTGGACACGACTTCTTTATTTTCGAGGACGCAGATACAAACGGAACAAGCATTGTTTACCGCAGAAATGACGGGAAATATGGATTGATTGAAACAGAATAATCGTTGATTCTATCTATTAATAAATGAGTTAAACTAAAAGAACACAAGCGAAGAGTTCATTCTCCGTTTGTGTTCTTTTTACGATTTGAGGTCAATCATAGAGTATTTAGTCCATTACTGCCATAAGTTTAGGAGAGGGAAGCTGGTTTTATCGAAAAAAGCTTTAATTTCTTTCTATATATGATAGAATTAGAAAGAATGTAAACTGAATAATAGGCGAAGTGTAACAAAAAGGATATGTCAGATTATATAGGCAAATAACTAGTGGATAGAATGATCATATAGGGGAGAAATATTGAATGGCAAATTTATTACGCAAAATTTTTGATACAGATAGAACAGAATTAAAAGAATTGGATAAAATCGCAAAACAGATAGAAACGTTTGCTGATCAAATGGCAGCTCTAACTGATGAGCAGCTGCAAGCAAAAACGCCAGAATTGCAAGAACGTTACCAAAAAGGTGAAACTCTGGATGAAATGTTGCCAGAAGCATTTGCTGTAGTTCGAGAAGCTGCAAAACGAGTGTTGGGATTGTATCCTTTCCATGTTCAATTAATGGGTGGTATCACCTTGCACAGAGGAAATATCGCGGAAATGAAAACTGGTGAAGGGAAAACTCTGACTGCTACGATGCCCGTTTATTTAAATGCGCTTAGTGGTGAGGGAGTTCATGTTGTTACCGTCAATGAATATTTGGCTAGTCGTGATGCGATCGAAATGGGAGAGCTGTACGAATGGTTAGGTTTAACGGTTGGGTTGAACACCAACGATAAATCCTCTGCGGAGAAACGAGAAGCTTACCAATCGGATATTATGTACAGTACGAATAACGAATTGGGCTTTGATTATTTACGTGACAACATGGTTGTTTACAAAGAACAAATGGTGCAACGTCCATTGAATTTTGCTGTAGTGGATGAGGTTGACTCGATTTTAGTGGATGAAGCCAGAACACCATTGATTATTTCTGGACAAACACAAAAATCAAATACTCTTTACACACGTACAGACTTTTTTGTTAAAGGTTTAACCGAAGAAGAAGATTACACGATTGATGTTTCTTCAAAAACGATTGCTTTGACAGAAACGGGTATGGAAAAAGCCGAAAAAACGTTTAGAGTCCAAAATTTATACGATGTTGAAAACCAAGAGTTGACGCATCACTTAGACCAAGCTTTACGAGCAAATTACATTATGCACCATGATTTTGATTATGTAGTACAAGAAGGCAAAGTAAAAATCGTAGACCAATTTACTGGACGTATCATGGAAGGTCGTCGTTATTCAGATGGACTTCATCAAGCAATCGAAGCTAAAGAAGGCGTTGAGATTCAAAAAGAATCTAAAACAATGGCCAATATTACCTTCCAAAACTACTTCCGTATGTACAAAAAATTATCTGGTATGACAGGGACCGCCAAAACAGAAGAAGAAGAATTCCGTGAAATCTATAATATGAATGTAGTCGCTATTCCGACGAACAAACCATTGCAACGGGATGACCGTGCGGACTTGTTGTATCCTTCTTTGGAAAGCAAATTCAAAAGTGTTGTAGCAGAGATCAAAGAACGCCATGCTAAAGGCCAGCCGATTTTGGTAGGTACTGTAGCCGTGGAGACTTCTGAATTGCTTTCTAGAATGCTGAAACAAGAAAAAATTCCACATGCTGTATTGAATGCAAAAAATCACTTTAAAGAAGCGGAAATCATTACCAATGCGGGTCAACAAGGTGCTGTAACGATTGCTACCAATATGGCTGGTCGTGGGACAGATATCAAGTTGGGGGCTGGAGTTCGTGAAATAGGCGGATTATGTGTTATCGGTACCGAAAGACATGAATCTCGCCGTATTGACAATCAATTGCGTGGACGCGCTGGACGTCAAGGAGATCCGGGTGTCAGTCAATTCTACTTATCTTTAGAAGATGATTTGATGAGACGCTTTGGTTCTGAAAAGATTCAAGCTGTCTTGCAACAATTAAAGATTCAAGAAGAAGATGCTGTTATCCAAAGTAAAATGATCTCTCGCCAAGTAGAATCGGCACAAAAACGTGTCGAAGGAAACAACTACGATACACGTAAAAATGTCTTGAAATATGACGACGTGATGCGTGAACAACGGGAAGTCATTTACAAACAAAGACTTGAAGTCATCATGGAAACTGAATCGTTGAAGAATGTATCCGTGCCGATGATCAAACGTACGATCAATCGAATCGTTCAAGCCAATACTCAAGGTGAAACGAAGGATTGGGACTTGCAAAATATTGTTGATTTTGCCGGTTCAGCATTAGTTCATCAAGATGATGTATCATTGAGCGATATGGAAGGCAAAACGGCTGAGCAAATCGAAACCTATTTATTAGACCTAGCTAAGACGGTCTATGCAGAAAAAGAAACTCAACTAAATGGTACTGAGCAAGTACTGGAATTTGAAAAAGTCATTATCCTGCGTGTTGTCGACAGCAAATGGACAGATCACATCGATACGATGGATCAATTGCGTCAAGGTATCGGTTTGCGTGCTTATGGGCAATCAAATCCGTTAGTAGAATACCAAACAGAAGCCTTTAATTTATTTGAAGAGATGATTGCAGCTATCGATTACGATGTGACTCGCTTCTTGATGAAAGCACAAATTCGTCAGAACTTGAAACGAGAACAAGTCAGTGCTGGAACGCCAGCTCATGCTGAAAATGCTAAAAAAGCTGCTGAACAAGCTAAACAAGTGATGAAACAAGCTGTTCATGTTGACGGATCTAAGGTTGGCCGTAACGATCCGTGCCCATGCGGCAGCGGCAAAAAATTCAAGAATTGTCATGGACAAGATGTATAGTCTTTTCATTAAAAATGAAATAAAGCAAATAAAAAAATACGAGCTTCGATAAGCTGTATTTAAAGACTAGAGGGTTTAGACAAATTATTTGGCTAAGCCCTTTAGTGAATTTTGGGAGGAATTTTAATGGAACTCAGTGAAGTAAGAAATTTTTTAGAATTTGTTGAAAAGAAGTTAGCCAATTTCAGGGGGTCTCTTTGACTTAGAAGGTATGGAGCGAGACATTGCTGAGTACAATGAAATGATGGCTGAACCAGGTTTCTGGGACAACACCGAGAAAGCTCAACAAACGATCAATGATGCGAATACGATCAAAGAGAAGTACAACCAGTTTAAAGGATTAGAAACGCAAAAAGAAGATCTTGAAGTGATGCTGGAAATGCTGAATGAGGAAAAAGACGAAGCGTTGGAAAAAGAATTAAGTGATACGACGATCCAATTTGAAAAAGAAGTAGAAGAATTCGAACTTCAAATGCTGTTAAGCGAGCCGTATGATAAAAATAATGCCTTGCTGGAAATTCATCCTGGAGCAGGCGGAACAGAGTCTCAAGATTGGGGCAGTATGTTGTACCGAATGTATACTCGTTGGGCAGAACAAAAAGGTTTTAAGATAGAGATTCTTGATTACCAGGATGGTGACGAAGCGGGAATTAAAAGTGTGACCTTATTGATCAAAGGACAAAATGCTTATGGGTATTTGAAAGCTGAAAAAGGTGTACATCGTCTTGTACGGATTTCACCTTTTGACTCTGCTGGAAGACGGCACACCTCCTTTGCGTCGGTAGATGTGGTTCCGGAATTTGATGATGATATTGATATTGAAATCAATCCGGACGAGTTGCGTATCGATACTTATCGAGCAAGTGGAGCTGGTGGACAACACATCAATAAAACAGATTCAGCGGTCCGCATCACCCATTTACCGACTGGAGAGGTAACGGCTAGTCAAGCGCAACGCTCGCAATTGCAAAATAAAGAGCAAGCAATGAAAATGCTGAAAGCCAAATTGCATCAACTGCAGCTCGAAGAAAAAGAAAAAGAAATGGCTGCTATTCGTGGAGAACAAAAAGAAATCGGATGGGGTTCTCAAATTCGCTCTTATGTTTTTCATCCGTATTCTATGGTTAAAGATCATCGGACGAACTATGAAACTGGAAATGTGAATAATGTGATGGATGGAGATTTAGATCCATTTATCCATGCTTATTTAACTAGTCATATCAGCAACTAAAAATATTCTGTCGAACTTTCGTCATACTTTATAGATGGCGAAGGTTCTTTTTTTGTCATCTTTGTAACATTCAAAGAATCCGGCTCTCTCGAAAAGAGGTGATAAAAGCAGCCAATTGCTCAATATAAGGCAAGCTAACCTCTAAACAATAGTAAAGTTGGAGTGAAGTCGAAGTAGAGAAAGACACAGGTAGAAAGAGTTCTATAGTGACATGTTGTGAAATATATTGAAATGTTTTTGTAAAGAGATTAAAACAGACATTGATTCTCTAAATGATATAATTGTTTTTGGGCAAAGGGAATACTTTGCTTTTTTTATACTGTTAGACAGTGTAAAAAAAATTCAAACTTAGATAGGTGATAAAATAATGATTGAAATGCTCAACGTTTCGAAGAAGTATCCTAATGGGATTACTGCTGTGAATGATTTGTCTATTCGTATTGAGCAAGGCGAATTTGTCTATGTAGTTGGGCCAAGTGGTGCTGGGAAGTCAACTTTTATTAAAATGATCTATAGAGAAGAGCTGCCTACAAAAGGAACGATAAAAGTAGGAGATTTTGATTTAGCGAAAATGAAAAATAAACAAGTTCCTTTTTTAAGAAGACATGTTGGAGTAGTTTTCCAAGATTTTAAACTGTTGCCAAGACTTACTGTATACGAAAATATTGCTTATGCAATGGAAGTAGTGGAAAAAAATCCAAAAGCTATTAAAAAACGTGTTTTGGAAGTACTGGATTTGGTGAAGCTGAAACATAAAGTTAAGATGTTCCCGAATGAATTATCAGGTGGAGAACAACAACGGATTGCGATCGCAAGAGCTATTGCCAATATGCCTCGCGTATTGATTTGTGATGAGCCGACTGGTAACTTAGACCCCGAAACATCATGGGAAATTATGCATATTTTAGATGAAATTGCCAACAGCGGAACAACCATTATTATGGCAACTCACAATAGTCAAATCGTTAATGAAGTAAGACATCGTGTTCTTGCAATCGAAAATGGCCGCATTGTCCGTGACCAACAGGAAGGGGACTATGGCTATGAAGCTTAGAACGATGGGAAGACATATCAAAGAAGCATTTAAAAGCTTAGTCAGAAATGGCTGGATGTCACTGGCAGCGGTTAGTGCTGTTGCTGTAACATTACTTTTAGTTGGTAGTTTTATCGCATTATTAATGAATGTAAATAAATTAGCCTCTGATGTAGAAAATGATGTGAGTGTTCGTGTATATATCGATTTAGCTGCAACAGAAGAACAACAATCGCAGTTAGGTGAAGACTTAGAAAAACTGCCAGAAGTTGAAACCGTTGAATATTCTAGTCGTGAAGATGAATTGCAACAAGTAGTTGGAACTTATGGAACAGAATTTGACTTATTCGAAGGCGATGATAATCCATTGCACGACGTTTATATCGTCAATACCAATTCGCCAGAACAAACTAGTGTCGTAGCTGAAAAAGTCGAAGAAATGGAATTTGTATCTCAAGCCAATTATGGTGGAGCAGAAGCAGATAAATTATTTGAAACAATGGAAAGTGTCCGCAATATTGGTGGGGTAGTTATTATAGCATTACTACTAACAGCGGTCTTCTTGATTTCAAATACGATTCGTATCACTATTTTCTCGAGACGAACAGAAATTGAGATCATGAAATTAGTAGGAGCCACAAACTGGTTTATCCGTTGGCCATTTGTTATTGAAGGAGCACTTATAGGATTAGTTGGTGCTATCATCCCAACAGCTATCATTAGTGCAGTATATGTATACGGATATGATATGATTTCAAATTATTTTGTTGGAACCTACTTCTCATTATTACCGGTAAATCCTTTCTTATTCCAACTGGGAGCAGTACTCTTAGCAGTCGGAATAGTTATCGGAGCAATAGGATCCTTACTTTCTATTAGAAAATTTTTACGTGTGTAAACAAAGTCAAAAATGTTAAAGAACTAGTCAAGTGTAAAGCAACTAGCAGTCAAAAACTTATCGAATAATTGGGGGAAACATCGTGAAAAAGAAATTAGTCCATCTAGCATTGCTTACAGTATTAGGGTTTACTACAGTGGTATCGCCGATAACGGCTTATGCATCAATCGATTCAGATATTGAGAGTACAAACAAACAATTGTCAGATTTAGAAGCACAAGAGAAATCTGCTCAAGCAACTCTAGTAGAAATTGCTGATTCTATCAAAGAGAATGAATCTAAAGCAGATTCTCTAGTAAAAGAAATGACAGAAGCTCAAACAACATTGAAAGAATTACAATCTGAAATCAACTCTTTAACAGAAGCGATTGAAAACCGTGAAGAGAAATTGGCTGCACAAGCTCGTTCTGTTCAAACAAGCGGAAACACTGGAAACTTTGTTCAGTTTCTTTTAGAATCTGAAACTTTTGCTGATGCAATGACACGGATGGACGTAATTTCTAGTTTAGTTAAAGCTAATCAAGATCTAGTTACAGCTCAAAATGAAGATAAAGAAGCAGTAGCTGCTGCAGAAGCTGCAACAGAAGAAAAACTGCAAGAACAAAATGTATTAGCTGCGGAACTAGAAGCAGCTAAAGCTGATTTAGAAACTAAAAAGCTTGAAAAAGAAGTAGCAGTAGCAACCATTGCAGCTGATAAAGCTGATGTTCAAGATCAAAAAGACTACTATTTGAGTGTAAAAGAAGCAGCAGAAACAGAAGCTGCATTATTGACTTCAGTAGAAGCCGTTACACCTGCAGCAAGTACGGACAATAGTTCTTCTGATTCAGAAACTGCATCTGCATCAACTGTAGAAGCAGCTTCTGCTCCAGAAGCTGAATTGAAAGCTGCACAAACAGCTAACGCAACCACTTCTCCAGCAGGTGGAGTTTGGGGTACTGTTAAAAATGCAGCATTCTCAGTAAGTGGTACACCGTATCTATTTGGTGGGACAACTACATCTGGATTTGACTGTTCTGGATTTACAAGCTATGCTTTTGCAAAAGCTGGCATTTCACTTCCACGTACAGCAAGCGGACAATATGCAGCTTCTACAAAAATTTCTCAATCTCAAGCACAACCAGGTGATTTAGTATTCTTCAGCCAAACTGGTGGAGTTGATCATGTAGGAATTTATTTAGGAAACAATAAATTTATTGGTGCACAAAGTTCAACTGGAGTAGCAGTTGCTGAAATCAATCAATATTACTGGGCAAAATACCTAGTAGGTTTTGGACGAGTAAACTAATTTAATCATTATAGAGCATCCCCATTTAATTATGCGATAATAGAGATTGAATGCTTTTACGTTGGAGGCAGGACCTAGAGTCCTGCCTCTTTTTGTTCGCCCAGCATGGGCGAACTCTAACGGGTGCAAGTCCCGAATGCGACCTGACAGTGGTAAAGCATATAGTAGAAGGCAAAGGTGTCCACTGTGAGGTGAAATTTGGGTTCTGTGGCATTTAACGTTGGAAACTAAAACCATATTTTCTCATTAATTGTTAATTGTTGCTCGGAGGAGAACATGAATGAATCTGAGACAGCCAGCAACTCTATTGTTTTAGTTTATTAGTCAAGTGAAACTTCATTTTAGGTTCATTTGAGAAGTAAATACAATTTATTAGTCAATTGAGAGCTTAAGTGAACGCTGCTTCATCAATAAACCCCATTTATTCATCGAGTCGGACATTTTTGATTCCTCACTTGATGAATAACCCTCATTTGCTCCCACAAATGAAGGCCTCTTTTCACAGTGAACAGAGCGTTCCTCCAAAGGAAGCTGTTGAGTGCCGTTACTCTACTCGAATAAAAACAAAAACGCCTAGTTTAAGTCCGCTTTTGTTTCCTCCTCACTGTTAATTGAAATAGAACCATACGTCTAAATCTTCTTCCTGACTATTAAGAAGAGCCCAGCTTTCTAGAATAAAGACTTATACAATAAACGCACTTTTTTTCAATACTCTTTTTATCATTAGTAAATTATATTTTTGTTTCCTTATGGTATAGTAGAGATAAATAGAATGCGTAAAAAGTTTTTTTGTGTATTTTTGTAAAAGTAATGTAAATTGTATGGTCTTTGTAAAAATCAAGATTATCTAATGTTTATTTGTTAAAATAAATGTTGGAGCTGGGAAGAAGGGGAAAATATGGTAAGTAATCTATTCAGTGCAGTACTACTCTTTTTTATTCAACCAACTTTTTTGATCGGTGTTATGGTGGCACTAAGTTTAGCAGTTAATAGAAAAAAACAAGAACGAAAGTTGTTTCGCGTAGCCATTAATAAAGACAATCATGAGGTGGTTCAATTTTTTACAAAAGGATTGATTCCCGGATTAATCGGTTCGCTCTTGATTGTTGGTGCTGGTGTACCGATCACGATTGAAATTATAGTTCTTTATCAACTATTTGCACTTCTAGGATTGCTGGCTGGATTACGCTTTTTTCATCCTCTATTTACGTTTCCTTTATCCGCTTTAGCTATTATTGGAATAGATAGATTTGGAATAGTGGATCAACTACCGAATCCCATCAATGATTGGTATCAGGGGATTACTCAACTAGAGTGGTTGAATGCTCAGCTCATCCAGAATAGTTTAATGATTGCAGTATTCAGTTTACTTGCAACAACAGCTTATTTGTTTTATCAAAGAGAGACGAGTTTTTCTCCAAGATTCAATAAAACCAAGAGAGGGAAGAAAATCGCGACATACCCATTGACGCCTTTTTGGTTGATGCCCTTAGTGCTTGTTATACCAGGTGAAACCTTTACTGAGTTATTTGATTGGTGGCCAGTCTTTTCTATTGGAAATGGAACTTATTCTTTTTTTGTGTTGCCCCTATTGATCGGATTTAGATACACTGTTCAATCTCAAGTTCCAAAAGAGGCAACTGAAAAAATAGCTAAGGAATTAAGTCTTGTAGCTCTACTCGGGCTCCTGTGCGTTGCAGGTTCTTTTTGGAATTCTTTGATCTTGTTAGGCGGATTAACAGTTTTATTCTTAGGTGGCGTTATTGTACTATGGAGACACTATTTGAGAGAAAAAAGTGGACGACGACTATATGCACCTGCGGATAAAGGATTAAAGATCATCGGTATCCGACCTAATACTCCGGCAGAAAAAATGAAGTTGCAGGCAGGAGAAACAGTAACTTATTGCAATGAAATCCCCATTGAGACAGAAGATGACTTCTATGCAGCTCTTGCTAAAAACAGTGTTTATTGTCATTTAAAAGTCAATGACATCAGCGGTGAACCACGATTAACGGAGACGGCTTTATACGCTGATGATCCACATGGACTTGGAATTGTCTTTTTACCCTGACAAAATGAAAAAAGTTAACGGAGGAACAATATGAAAAAAGTATTGATCGTAGACGATGAACCTTCAATTATTACGTTACTAGCGTTTAATTTAGAAAAAGAAGGCTATTCAGTTAAAACGGCTTCTGATGGATTAGAAGGGTACGAGTTAGCTGTTACGAAATCATTTGATTTTATTATTTTAGATTTAATGTTGCCATCAATGGATGGAATGGATATTTGTAAAAAGCTGCGTCAAGAAAAGATCAACACTCCTATCTTGATGTTAACTGCTAAAGACGATGAACTCGAAAAAATTATAGGGTTAGAACTGGGCGCGGATGACTATATGACAAAGCCGTTCAGCCCTCGGGAAGTCTTAGCTCGAATGAAGGCTATCATGCGTAGAATGGGTGAGCCTTCTGAGAATACTGAAAACGAAGCTAAAACAGATGTGCCAAATGAAGACGAAAAAATCGAAGTGGGAGAAATCGTCATTTACCCACAACAATATGAAGTAGTGGTTCGCGGTGACCAAATCGAATTGACACCAAAAGAATTCGAACTGCTCTTGTATATGACTAAAAGATTGAATCGTATTCTAAGCCGTGAGCAGCTTCTTAATGCTATTTGGAACTTTGATTATGCAGGAGAAACACGAATTGTGGATGTGCATATCAGTCACTTACGCGAAAAAATCGAAGTAGATACTAAAAATCCTGAATACATTCGTACTGTTAGAGGTTTCGGATATAAATTCGAGGCGCCTAAAGTATGAAGCAACTGCATTTAAGGATTTTAAGTACCTTTATGATTATTTTCATTTTGTTCAGCTTAGTATTCGGTGTCTTTTTAAATAATCTATTGGACTCGCATTCTCGTGAGCGACAAAGTGACACATTGATTGAACAAGCTCGATTGATGGGTTCCTTTTTATCCGATGACTTCGTAGAAAACAGCCCGATATCTGACACTTTAATGCAAATGGATGCTCTGTCTGTCCAACTGGATGAACGAATCACATTGATTCAACCAGATGGTACAGTTATTTATGATTCTGAAACAAATGCAGAAACGTTAGAGAATCATGCGCAAAGAGAAGAAGTGGAAACAGTTATAGATGGAAGTTCTTATGGAATAGGATCCCGGGTGAGCAATAGTACAGGGATAGAAGAATACTATGTGGCTGTACCTTTATTTGATGAAACTGGTGAACTCATTAATATCCTGCGTTTGTCTCAACCAGTTGAAACCATTACTCAGTTGTACACTGAAATCAATCAGTCTCTGGTTCTATTTATTATTGTGGCTTTATTAGTAGCGTCAATCATCACGTATTTCACAACTAAACGCATTATAAGCCCTATAGAAGAAGTTATGGATGTGACAAAAGAGCTTTCTGAAAAACACTATACGGTGCGTTATTCGGGTCAAGGATTTGGAGAGATTTCTAAATTGGGCTCAACTGTAAATGAACTGGCAGAGAGTTTAGAAAACCAAATGTTGGAGATTAGACAAAACGATGAACGACTGTATGAGTTGATCAATCATTTAGTGATTGGCGTCATGCTACTGGACGATCAACGCAACATCCAAATGGTCAATCCAGCCATGAATCGGATTTTAGGTGAAGATACGTCTAAACTGTTAGGGAAAACTTATGTGGAAGCCATTAAAAGCTATGGGTTAAGTCATATTATAGAGAGAGCGTACAGAAGGAAAAAAGCTCAAAATAATGAGATTTATTTCTATTATCCACAAGATCGAATCGTGGATGCCAATATTGTTCCGATCAGCGGGAAAAATCCTGGAGAACTCAACGTGATCGTTTTGCTGTATGATATTACGGAAATCAGGAGATTGGAAAAAGTCCGGACAGACTTCGTTGCCAATGCATCTCATGAGTTGAGAACGCCTGTAACAGCTCTAAAAGGCTTTGCAGAGACACTTCTAGACGGGGCGAAGGAAGACAAAGAAGTATTGGATCAATTTCTGGAAATCATGTTAAAAGAAAGCATTCGGTTAGATTCTATTGTCAACGATATTTTAGAATTATCTCGCGTAGAACAAAAACAAGTTCCTGTAAATGCGGAAAACGTGAAGGTGCGAGAGGCTATTGAATCAACTTTCAAATTAGTGAAACAAAAAGCGGAAAGTAAACAAATGGAACTTTCTATTATTGAAGAAGATACAGTCAGTATCCAAACCGACTTAAGTCGCTTAAAACAGGTCTTAGCTAATTTGATCAACAACGCCATTGTGTATACTCAAGAAAAAGGGAAAGTAGTCGTGAAGATTCATAAAGAGGATGAATATGCTGTTATTGAAGTAAGTGATAATGGTATTGGAATTCCTGAAGATGAACAAGACCGGATTTTCGAACGTTTTTATCGTGTAGATAAAGCGAGAAGCCGAAACTCTGGTGGAACAGGATTAGGATTATCCATCGTGAAGTATTTAGTGGAGAACTTAAATGGTTCGATCACTGTACACAGTAAATTAGGACTTGGAACCACCTTCACAGTTAAATTGCCCTATCATTTGATTTAAACTCATAAAAGCTCAAGAAATCAGCAGAAATGTGGAGATTTCTTGAGCTTTTTTGTGTATTTCCAGCGATTACAGTTGAGGATAACTCAACTGAAAGGTTCAGGAAACTGATTATTTGGGGATAAAGTCGGATAGAAAAATACTATTTTTCTTAAGCTATGTACACGCTGAGTATAACTATTAATAGGTACAGTCTATCGAAGTTTGCGAAAATAATGACATAGGTTAAAGACTTATAAAGAAAAGATTGATCAAAAAGGAGCAACTAACCTTCTTGCTCCATGTCCTTTTACATGAAGTTAATAATCTTTACATAATCCCAATGAAACATTACATAAAGTCGATTAAAAATTAATATTCACAGTTTAAGATAGGTTTTGTGGACGAGCGGATGTAGTCCAAAAAACCAAACAAAAAGGATGGGAATAAATGGATTTCAAAAAAATATCTAAATATATGTTAACTACCGGAGCAGCTCTTTTACTAGCAGCTTGTGGCGGTGGAGAAGAAGCTGGAACTGAAAGCGGAGATAATGCTGGGGGAGGAGATTTTGATACTTCTCAAACCATCAATGTTATCACACGTGAAGATGGTTCAGGTACACGCGGTGCTTTTACAGAGATCACTGGTGTTTTAGTTGCAGATGGCGACACAGAAACAGACAATACTTACGCTGGAGCAACGATTCAAAACAGTACTAACGGAGTCATGACCACTGTTGCTGGAGATCCTGTATCAATTGGTTATATCTCGTTGGGATCAATTAATGATACTGTAAAAGCATTAATGATCAATGGAGTTGAGCCAAGTACGGAAACTGTTCAAGACGGTTCATATGAAATTGCTCGTCCATTCAACATTGCATACAGCGGTGAATTGAGCGAAGTTGCACAAGACTTCTGGACATTTGTGATGAGTGCTGAAGGACAAGAAACTGTTGTTGAAGAAGGATATGTAGAAGCTGTTTCAGATGCTCCGGCTTATGAAGCTGCTGATGGACTTTCTGGAAATATCAGTGTTGTAGGCTCAACTTCTGTAACTCCTGTAATGGAAGTATTGGTTGAAGAATATAAGAACTTAAACCCAGATGTAACGATCGATATCACATCTAACGGTTCATCTGCTGGTATGACAGCAGCAATGGATGGATCTGCTGATATTGGTATGGCTTCTCGTGAATTAAAAGAAGAAGAACTTGCTGAATTAACTGCAGAGGCGCTTGCAATTGATGGTATCGCAGTAATCGTTCACCCTGATAATTCAGTGGAAGATTTAACTACAGAACAAGTAAGACAAATTTATACTGGTGAAGTAACAACTTGGGCAGATGTTGCTGAATAAGTAAAACAATTAAAAGAAGACCAATTTTTCTGGTCTTCTTTTAGAATGTAAGAAAAAACAAGACATTCAACTTTACGAGCCTGCCTTATTGCTAAAGCAGGCTCGTTGTTTTTTTTATGGGGTAATGAAATTAGGTAAACTATTTTACAATTATCCATAAGTATACTGTCTTAAATGATATTGTATTTATGGATGATTTAATCTGTAACACAAAAAGGAGATAATCATGAAAGCAAAAAAATTAGAAGGATTTATGCAAGGTGTATTTCTATTTTCTGCCTTGATATCCGTACTATCAATTATTCTAATTATCATTTTCATGTTTGCAGGCGGAGTTCCGTTTATGATGGAATATGGATTGACTGATTTTTTGTTTGGAGAACGTTGGGCTCCTTCAAACTCGCCAGCATCATTTGGTATTTTACCAATGATTTTAGGATCAATTTTTGTAACCATCGGTGCCATTGTTATCGGTGTACCGATCGGTATTTTAACAGCTATTTTCATGGCGGAATTTTGTCCTCCAAAGCTGCACAAAATCTTAAAACCAGCTGTTAACTTAATGGCAGCTATTCCCTCAATTGTTTATGGTTTCTTTGCATTGCAACTAATTGTTCCGATCATGCGTGACATTTTTGGCGGGACTGGAATGAATATGTTGACGGCGATGATTTTACTTGGAATCATGATTTTACCGACAATTATCGGTTTATCAGAATCTAGTTTACGATCTGTACCTAGATCGTATTACACAGGAAGTATGGCTCTTGGCTCTACTCATGAACGCACGGTACTGAAAGTCATGCTGCCTGCTGCAAAATCTGGTATCATTTCTTCCGTCATTTTAGGAGTCGGAAGAGCTATCGGTGAAACGATGGCGGTCGTATTGATTGCTGGGAACCAACCGATCATCCCTCAAAACTTGACAAGCGGAGTACGTACATTAACGACGAATATTGTTCTTGAAATGGCCTATGCTGCTGGTAATCATAGAGAAGCACTCATTGCTACTGGTGTTGTGCTATTCGTATTTATCTTAATTATCAATGGAATTTTCATGATTATTAAGCGAAAGGAGTCTAAAGCATGAGCAGTAAGATTATCCGCTCTCTAGTATATTTATCCGCCACAATCACATTTGCTTCACTAGTTTTTATTTTAGTGTACATCTTTTCAAATGGACTCCCTCATTTAACAGCAGATATGTTTGCATGGGAATTTACTCCAGATAATCAATCGTTGATGCCTGCTTTGATTACGACTTTTATCGTTTTAGGACTAACGCTATTGATTGCAACTCCAATCGGTGTTTTTACAGGGTTTTATTTGGTAGAATATGCCAAAAAAGGAAATAAAGTAGTAGGAGCTATTCGTATGGCAACGGATACTTTAGCGGCCGTACCGTCAATTGTTTATGGATTGTTTGGAATGTTGTTCTTTGTAACTTTTTTAGGCTTTCAATACAGTGTGGCAGCAGGAGTGTTGACTTCTGTAATCATGGTGCTGCCTTTGATCATCCGTTCAACTGAAGAAGCATTGATGGCAGTAAATGATTCTCTTCGTGAAGCCAGTTTTGGCTTAGGAGCTGGAAAACTGAGAACGATTTTCAGAGTCGTTTTACCAGGCGCTATGCCCGGTATTTTAGCAGGAGTTATTTTAGCCAGTGGTCGAGTGATCGGAGAAACGGCTGCTTTAATGTACACCTTGGGCACTTCTTCTAATTTGCCAACTGGATTGTTTTCTTCAGGAAGAACGCTAGCTTTACACATGTATGTGTTATCAAATGAAGGTATCCATGTCAATCAATCGTTTGCTACCGGTGTAGTATTGATATTGTTTGTATTGGTCATCAACGGACTGTCAACATTTCTTAGCAATAAGCTCACAAAGGGGACTAAATAATGAGTAAAATTAGTATAAAAGATATGAATCTTTGGTATGGGGACTTTCAAGCTTTACATGGCGTAAGCTTAGAGATTCCTAAAAATGAAATCACAGCATTTATCGGGCCATCTGGGTGTGGGAAATCTACGTTGATCAAAAGCTTAAACCGAATGAATGATTTAGTAGAAGGCTGCCGAATCGAAGGAGATATTTTATTAGATGGTAAAGATATCTATAATTCGAGTACAAATGTGAATACTTTACGCAAGGATGTAGGGATGGTTTTCCAACAACCTAATCCGTTTCCAATGAGTATTTACAACAATATCGCGTATGGACCGAGAACACATGGAGTAAAAGATAAAAAAGAGTTGGATGAGATCGTTGAAAAAAGCTTGCGCGGTGCGGCTATTTGGGGTGAAGTGAAAGATGACTTAAACAAGAACGCACTCTCTATTTCTGGTGGACAACAACAAAGAATCTGTATAGCTCGAGCATTAGCTGTTCAACCAGAAGTATTATTGATGGATGAGCCAACCAGTGCATTGGATCCCATTTCAACTGCTAAAATAGAAGAATTGGTAACGGAGCTGAAAGAGAAGTATACTATAGTTATGGTTACTCACAATATGCAACAAGCATCTCGCGTTTCTGATAATACAGCCTTCTTTTTCAATGGGTACATTATTGAATCTGGTGACACTAGAAAGATGTTTACCAATCCAGAGAAAAAACAAACAGAAGACTATATTTCAGGACGATTTGGTTAGAGTAGAAAATATGTAACAGAAAGAGGTCCTTCAATGAGACAAAATTTTGAAGAAGAATTAAATGACTTACACGTTCATTTTTCTGAAATGGGCATGATGGTAAATGAAGCTATCTACAAATCGGTAAAAGCGTTTGTCAATCATGACAAAGATTTAGCGCATGCTGTAATAGAGGACGATGATGCTATCAATAACAGAGAAGCAGAGCTGGAAAATAAATGTTTTGAACTGATTGCTTTACAACAACCTGTGACGAGCGATTTACGGAAAATCATTACAGTGATGAAAGCTAGCGCGGACTTAGAGCGGATGGGAGACCACGCAGTAAGTATTTCAAAATCGACTATTCGAGTGAAAGGCAACAAACGCGTTCCAGAAATAGAAGCAGATATTGCTGATTTAGCTGAAAAAGTAAAAGAAAGTGTCGAAGTCGTTTTAGAAGCCTATCTAAAATACGATGTAGAAAAAGCCGAAGAAATTGCTTTGAACGACAGAAAGATTGATAAAGCTGCTCATACGATCACTGGAAAAGCCATTGAGGATATGAAAAGGAATTCAGAGTTGGTGATTGGGGCTACAGATTACATTTTAGTAGCAGGTTATCTAGAGCGAATCGGGGACTATGTCACGAATATTTGTGAATGGATCATTTACCATGAAACAGGAAAAGTAGTAGAGCTGAATACCAAAAATAAAGGTATCTAAGAAATACATGATGGAATTCTGTGTTTTATATTAGTTATTGTAAATAATTCGGAATCTTTTTTCAGTAAACAATATTTGGATATGCAATAAAAAAAAGCGTTGAAGTTACACTAACTTCAACGCTTTTTTTGTATATTCTGATTTTATGTAAAGGTTTTCCATTCATTCCCTTTACATAAAATTTACAATAAGACTATATAAGATTTACAAAGTATCGGTATTATGGATTTGAGTTAATTTTATGTATACTATTTACATACTCTATTTAAAAAAAGGTAATCTCATGGGAGGTACATGATGAAACTTAAAAAATTCCGTGTTCTTTTGACTATAATGGCCGGTTTGGTGTTGACAGCATGTGGTGAAGTAGTGGACGAAGAGTCTATCACAGCTGTGGGTTCCTCAGCTTTACAGCCATTAGTGGAAGCAGCCGGTGAACAATACAGTGCAGAAAATTTAGGGAAATTTATTAATGTTCAAGGTGGTGGTAGCGGGACTGGGTTAAGTCAAATCGCTGCAGGAGCAGTAGATATTGGAAATTCAGATATTTTTGCGGAAGAAAGCGACGGAATTGATGAGACTAAATTAGTCGACCACCGTGTTGCCGTAGTAGGTATCACACCTATAGTGACACCTGGGACTGGAGTAACAAATGTGACACTTGAAGAGTTACAAGGGATATTTACGGGTAAAATCACCAACTGGGAAGAATTAGGCGGAGTTGATCTTCCTATTACAGTCTTGAATCGTTCATCAGGAAGCGGGACAAGGGCAACCTTTGAAAAATGGGTACTTGGAGATGACTTGAAGAGTATTGTTTCTCAAGAACAAGAATCCAGCGGGACAGTTCGTCAGATCGTGGCCAACACTCCTGGAACGATTAGTTATGTGGCTTTTTCATACGTAAATGACGATGTCGAAGCTTTGTCTATTAATGGAATTGAACCGTCAGATGAAAATGTCAGTACAAATGATTGGCTCATCTGGTCTTATGAGCACATGTATACGAATGGAGAGCCCACAGGTCTTACAAAGGGTTTTCTAGAGTACATGTTGTCAGAAGATGTACAAGGCGGTTTGATTGAAACATTAGGGTATATTCCCATCAACAAAATGGAAGTAGAAAGGGATTTTGAAGGGAATACAACTCCTATAGAAAATCCATAATTCAAAAAAATCGATAGTTAAAATATATGAAAGAGACGACTGTTTGAATGAACAGCGTCTTTCGTTGCGCATTAGGCGGATGAGTACAAGGAGGTTTTCTTTTTGGAAGAGACACAAAGTAAATTTATGCGAAAATCAAAAAAGCGTAAATTTGAGCAATTTGGACGGACGATCAGTTTTATTTGTATCGCTTTTATTGTGTTGATCGTATTGTCTATTTTATATTTCGTAATCAGTAAAGGGGTATCCACATTTACAACAGATGGGGTCTCTGTAACAGATTTTTTATTTGGCGATATATGGCGTCCAGGTGAAGTAGGAGAAAATGGAGAGCCGTTAGTTGGTGCCTTACCGATGATTCTTGGATCATTTTACGTAACCTTGCTTTCAGCGGTATTAGCGACTCCGTTTGCGATTGCTGCAGCTATTTATATGATTGAGATCTCTCCTAAAAACGGAAAGAAAATCTTACAGCCTGTTATTGAGTTGCTGGTTGGGATACCATCAGTTGTATATGGTTTTATTGGTTTGACTGTTATTGTCCCGTTTATCCGGAGTATTTTTGGAGGGACCGGATTTGGTATCTTGTCTGCCACCATGGTATTATTTGTGATGATTTTGCCTACGGTTACTAGTATGGCTGTAGATGCCTTAAATGCAGTGCCTCGTCATTATCGTGAAGCATCCTTAGCAATGGGGGGAACTCGTTGGCAAACGATCTATAAGGTTGTTTTAAGAGCTGCTACACCAGGTTTGCTTACTGCAGTAGTATTTGGTATGGCACGTGCTTTCGGAGAAGCTTTAGCCGTTCAAATGGTCATTGGTAATGCAGCTATCGTTCCGACTGACCTGATCACTCCAGCTTCAACACTAACCAGTATCTTAACGATGAGTATGGGGAATACTGTTATGGGAACTTTAGAGAACAATGTATTGTGGTCTTTAGCTACTATTCTCTTAATCATGGCTTTATTCTTTAATATATTGACACGTTGGATCGGGAAGAAAGGGGCAATGAAATAATGAATCCAAAAAAAGTAGATAAAATTGCTGTCGGCGTTATTTATGCGATGTCGGGAGTCATTGTCTTGATTCTTGCCAGTTTGTTGTTATTCATTCTATGGCGAGGGTTGCCTCAAATTTCATGGGAATTTTTAACAGCACCTGCAAAATCTTTCCAAGTCGGCGGCGGCGTTGGAATTCAGTTGTTTAATTCATTTTACCTATTATTGTTAACTATGCTGATCAGTACACCGCTAGCATTAGGTGCGGCTATTTATTTATCAGAATATGCAAGACAAAACTGGATAACGGACTTTGTGCGAACGGCTATTGAAGTATTGAGTTCATTGCCATCTGTAGTAGTAGGGTTATTCGGTTTCTTGATTTTCGTTATCCAATGGGATTTCGGCTTTTCGATCCTTTCAGGAGCATTAGCCTTAACAATTTTTAACTTACCCTTATTGACCAGAACGATTGAAGATTCTTTACAAGCTATTCCGGCTACACAAAGAGAAGCTGGACTGGCTTTAGGATTATCTCGTTGGGAAACTGTTACCAGAGTTATCTTGCCTGCAGCTTTACCAGGAATCATTACTGGTATGATCTTAGCAGCTGGACGTATTTTTGGAGAAGCAGCTGCATTGATTTACACAGCTGGACAAAGTGCACCAGCACTCGATTTTACAAATTGGAACCCGCAATCTATCACTAGTCCGTTAAACATTTTCCGTCCCGCTGAAACATTAGCGGTTCATATCTGGAAAATCAATAGTGAAGGTGTCATGCCAGATGGAGCAGAAGTTTCAGCTGGAGCATCTGCAGTATTGATCATCGCCGTAATGCTCTTCAACCTAGTATCACGCTACCTAGGAAGAAAACTACAGAAAAAAGCCACATCCGCATAAACTTAGCATGTGGAGGTCGCTGCTCTGACTCGATAGGAAAATCTATTCTATTTTTAGAGGACGTCCTTTGTCCTCAAAAAATAGAATGATTTTACCAAGAGTCAAGCGACCGCAACTGACCTACAGCATGTGGAGAGGCCTTGGTAGAAAGCAGCTTTATCTAATTCTGACCCCCAGTAATGAAGGAGGACTTTTAAGATGGAAAGTCAAACAACTCAAAATACAAACATTATCACTCTAAAAGAAAACGCAGAAATAGCTCTTAAAACGAATGACCTGCACGTTTGGTATGGAAACAATGAAGCCATTAAAGGTGTATCGCTAGAATTTGAGAAAAACAAAATCACTTCTTTGATAGGTCCGAGCGGGTGTGGAAAATCAACTTATTTGAGATCATTGAATAGAATGAATGATGAAATCGAAATTGCAAAAATAACTGGTGAAATCATGTATAAAGGTGTAGATGTAAATTCGCCAAACATTGATGTATTTGAAATGAGAAAAAACATTGGAATGGTTTTCCAAAGACCTAATCCATTTAGTAAATCCATTTATGAAAATATTGCATTTGCTTTAAAAAGACATGGTATAAAAGACAAAAACAAATTAGACGAAATCGTAGAAACTAGTTTAAAACAAGCTGCATTATGGGATCAAGTCAAAGACCAATTGCACAAAAGTGCTCTGGCTTTGTCTGGGGGGCAACAACAACGGTTGTGTATCGCACGAGCTATTGCGTTGAAACCAGATATTTTGCTGCTCGATGAGCCGGCAAGTGCGTTAGACCCGATTTCCACTGCTCAAGTAGAAGAAACGTTGCTGCAGCTAAAAGAAGACTACACAATCATTATTGTGACACATAATATGCAACAAGCTTCGCGTATCAGCGACTATACAGCTTTCTTTTATTTAGGAAATGTACTGGAATATGATGATACAAGAAAAGTATTTACACGTCCGAAAATTCAAAAAACAGAAGATTATGTTTCAGGTAATTTTGGTTAAGGAGGGAATACAAGTTGGCAATGAATGAAAAAATTATTGAAACAAATGATGTACACTTATACTATGGCAAGCATGAAGCTTTAAAAGGAATCACACTTGATTTCAATCCTAATGAAATTACTGCTCTTATTGGTCCTAGTGGGTGTGGGAAATCAACCTACTTAAGAACCCTTAATCGAATGAATGACTTGATTCAAGATGTAACGATCACTGGACAAGTTAAATATAAAGGGAATGACATTTATAGTCCTAAAACGGACACAGTAGAATTGAGAAAAAAAGTTGGGATGGTTTTTCAACAGCCCAACCCGTTTCCTTTCTCTGTTTTTGATAACGTAGCTTATGGACTCCGGATCAGCGGAATGAAAGACAAACAAAAAATCCAGCAAATCGTTGAAGAAAGCTTGAAAAAGGCCGCTGTTTGGGAAGATGTAAAAGACAAGCTCCATGACAGTGCATTAGCTTTATCTGGCGGACAACAACAAAGAGTTTGTATTGCTCGTGTGATAGCTATTGAGCCGGAGATTATTTTGTTGGACGAACCTACAAGTGCTTTAGACCCGGTTTCTAGTGGAAAGATTGAAAACATGCTGTTGGAGCTGAAAGAAAATTATACGATGATCATGGTAACGCATAATATGCAACAGGCTTCTCGTATATCGGACAACACAGCCTTTTTCTTGCAAGGGCACCTTATCGAATACGGCAAGACAAGACAAATTTTTACCAATCCCAAACAACAAGAAACAGAAGATTACATTTCGGGACGTTTTGGTTAATAAAGACAAAAAAAAGATGGTCAAAAGCCATCTTTTTTTATTTTTAGAGTGAATATTCCGAATATTTGCTTACATAGAATATTAAATATTGGATTTTTTCCTTGTTTCAGGGCATAATGAAGTATACAAATGGGCTTTCTTAAATTAAATGTAAGAACTAAAAGAAACTATAAGATGAAGGTGATAGAAAATGAGACAGGTATTCGAAGAAGAACTAAATGATTTACACATCCACTTTTTTCAAATGGGAAAAGCAGTACATGAAGCAATTGAAAAATCTGTAGAAGCCTTTATTAAGCATGATAAAGACTTAGCACAAGAAGTGATTGACAATGATGTTCACATTAATCGCCTTGAAATCGAATTGGAGAAAGATTGTATTGAGTTGATTGCATTGCAACAACCTGTTACAACAGACCTTAGAAAAATCATTACGGTGATGAAAGCTACTTCTGACTTAGAAAGAATGGCTGATCACGCTGTTAGTATCTCTAAATCGACTATTCGTGTAAAAGGAACTAAAAGAGAATACGATATTGAAAAAGGGATTCAAGAAATGTCCGTGAAAGTATTGCATATTGTGCGTAAAGTATTAGATGCTTATGTCATTTTTGATGCGCAAGAAGCGAGAAAATTAGCTTCATTAGATGTAGAAGTGGATAGGATGGGGAAAGAACTTTACACTAAGTGTATCAAGTTTATGAAAGATGATCCTGAAATCGTATTAGGCGCTACAGACTACTTACGAGTAACGACTTATTTAGAGCGCATTGGAGATTATTCGACCAATATCAGTGAATGGATCGTTTACCTAGAAACAGGAAAAGTAGTAGAGTTGAACACTCAAAATCATTTAGATGATATTTAATAGCTAAAGATAAAATAGAGCAAGGGAAAAGATCAAGCAATATGCGATCTTTTCCTTTGCTTTTTTTACAACATATGATAATATTAACATATGAATATATGGACATATAAAAAGAAAAGGACGACAATTATGGAGCCTAATAAAGAATTGCTGTTAAGTGAAGCAACGATCCAAAAAGTCAGTAAGATGCTTAAAGTTTTAAGTGATCCTACTAGAATTACCATTCTCTATCTTCTTGATGGAGGAGAACTGAACGTAGGAGCGATAGCCGAACAGTTAAATATGGAGCAATCGGCTGTATCTCATCAGTTAAAAACATTAAAATCAGCTCGACTGGTAAAGTCCAGAAGAGAAGGGAAAAATATTATTTATAGTCAAATCGATGAGCATATCTATAAAATTCTAGAGCAAGTGATCCAGCATGCACAAGAATAAAGCTGATTAAATGATGCAGAAAGTTGTAAGGAGGAAATCCGATGGAAAAGTATAGCCTTCAAGGGATGCACTGTGCAAACTGTGCAAAAAAACTAGAAGCAAGATTGCAACAATTACAACACGGAGAAAAAGTTCAAGTGAGTTTTTCCGATAAGGCACTCTTTGTACCTGGAGATGTGGATATAAATGCAGTAAAAAAAATCGTGAGCGCTGAAAAAATGTTCTTGAATACCACTTTTGCACCAACAAATGTAGAGGAATCCCATCATCACCACGATAAGAAAGGTCATCACCATCATATGAACTCTGGTGAAAAAGCTTCCAAAAATATGCAGTTGGTTTTTGTATTGAATTTATTGTTCTCATTAGCTGAGTTTGTGTTTGGTTTTCTCTTTAATAGTGCAGCTATACTGTCAGATGCCGTGCATGACTTAGGAGATTCACTTTCTATTGGTTTGGCATGGGGATTCCAAAAAATCTCTAACAAAGAAGCGAATGGAAAATACAGCTTCGGACACAGAAGATTTTCATTACTAGGTGCTCTAACAACCTCTATTGTACTGATGACTGGTTCTGTGTTGGTCGTTGTTCATAGTGTTCCATTGCTGTTCAATCCAGAACCTGTTAACTCACAGGGGATGTTTTGGATGGCTATCATAGCTATTGCAATCAATGGATTTGCTACTTGGTTAATGGGCAAAGGGTCATCTGCAAATGAAAGAGTCCTTAGCTTGCACATGTTGGAAGATGTTCTGGGATGGGCAGGAGTATTGATCGTCAGTGTGGTATTAAGATATCAAGAATGGTACATTCTTGATCCGCTATTATCCATTGGGATCGCGCTGTTCATACTCAGCAGAACTATCCCCAACTTTCTAAGTTCTGCGAATGTCTTCCTAGAATCTGTTCCAGAAGGTGTAGACATACGTCAGTTAGATAAGAAAATCCGCAGTATCGACTACGTGCATGGTGTCTCTCATTTGCATATTTGGTCGATTGATGGCGAAGAGAACGCTTTTGCTGTGACCGTGTATGTGTCTACAGAAGACGTCAGTGAGTTCGAAAGTATTCGAGAACAGATCCGATTAATGTTAACAGATAACAATGTGACTCATTCGACAATTGAAGTCGTGGTAGATATGGAAAATTTAATTCACTAAGACACAAGACTAGTTAGTAAACATTCCTAACTAGTCTTGTCTTGTATCCTTTTAGCCCGTGGATTCTTTGCAATGCTGTGAGAAGTATGCTAGTATAGAAAAAATTTACTGTTTTTAAGAAAGGGTGGTATACATGGGTATGCATCAATACATTAAGAGCTTGAGTGATTTAGAGAATATCATTCGTTTGTCGGGAAAATTTAAATTTGAAGAGCATTCTGTCGCTGCTCACTCTTTTAAAGTGACACAAATAGCGCAATTTTTAGGGACGGTTGAAGAACAAGCTGGAAATAAAATAGATTGGCGCTCTCTTTATGAAAAAGCATTGAATCATGATTATACAGAATTGTTTATCGGAGACATCAAAACACCTGTGAAATATGCGGATCCTTCGTTAAGAGAAAAACTGGCAAATGTAGAAGAAAAAATGGCTAAGAATTTTATTGAGACCGTCATACCAGAAGAGTTTCAAAAAGCCTACATCAATCGGATGAAAGAAGGCAAAGATGAGTCTTTGGAAGGCCAAATTTTAGCCGTAGCGGATAAAATCGATTTGCTGTATGAATCATTTGGAGAAATTCAAAAAGGAAATCCAGAACCTGTTTTTGATGAAATCTATGAAGAATCTTTAAGCACGATCGTTCAATACAATCATTTAGATTGTGTACAATATTTGATCAAAGAAATCTTGCCTGATCTGCTTAGTGGTGACTATATTAATCAGGCGCAGATTCAAGTGATCTCTCAAAGAATTGTAGAAGGAATGGAAGAAAAAACAACTAAGTGAACAAACGTTCGATAAAAAAAGGGAATTGTGATAAAATAGTAAAAGGATAGGATCCATAACATTGTCCTATTCTTTTGTTTCGCGTTAAAATAAAAATGATAACCACTAAACACTAAAAATAAAGGATGTAGAAAAATGCCGAATGATAAAATTGTTGTCCATGGTGCCCGTTCACACAACTTAAAAAATATCGATCTTACGATTCCACGTGATAAACTGGTCGTCTTTACCGGACTTTCTGGTTCTGGAAAAAGTTCATTAGCTTTTGACACTCTTTATGCAGAAGGACAAAGACGCTATGTTGAAAGTCTGTCTTCTTATGCACGACAATTTTTAGGTCAAATGGACAAACCGGATGTGGACAGTATTGACGGGTTAAGTCCAGCCATTTCGATAGACCAAAAAACAACAAGCAATAATCCCCGTTCCACTGTAGGAACCGTTACGGAAGTAAATGATTACTTACGTTTATTATATGCTCGTGTAGGACATCCGATATGTCCAAATGATGGTACCGAAATCAGTAGTCAAACGATCGAACAAATGGTAGACCGATTGATGGAATACCCTGAAAAAACAAAAATCCAAATTTTAGGTCCTGTTATCTATGGCAAAAGAGGACAACATAAAAAAGTCTTTGAGAAAATCAAAAGCGAAGGCTATGTACGTGTCAGAGTGGATAAAGAAATGTATGATATCTCTGATGACATCGAATTGGAAAAAAATAAAAAACATGATATTGATGTTATCATAGATAGAATTGTTATCAAAGAAAGTAGCCGTTCGCGCTTATTTGAGTCGTTAGAAGCAGCTTTGACATTAGCAGATGGTTACGCAATAGCAGATATTATTGGACAAGAAGAAGTTCTCTTCAGTGAACATTATGCATGTCCTTACTGCGGCTTCACAGTTGGAGATCTTGAACCGCGTTTATTCTCTTTTAATGCTCCTTTTGGGGCTTGTTCAGAATGTGATGGTCTTGGAGCAAAACTAGAAGTAGACGTTGATTTAGTGATTCCCGACCGTTCACTTAGCTTAAACGAAGACGCCATTATTCCTTGGAAGCCCATTAGTTTTAATTATTATCCACAGTTATTAAAACAAGCTTGTAAAAAGTTCAAGATCGATATGGACAAACCATTTCAAGATTTACCAGCAGAACAACAGGATTTAGTGTTAAATGGGTCAAAAGGCAAATTGTTCCACTTCCATTATAAAAGCGATTTTGGCGGTGTGAGGGATACAGAAATGCCGTTTGAAGGAGTCTTAACGAATATCCATCGTCGTTACAATGAAACGAGCAGTGACTATACACGTGAGCAGATGCGTCAATATATGACTGAACTACCATGTCAAGTATGTGGCGGGAAACGGTTGAATGAGCAAGCTTTATCTGTAAAAATCAATGGGAAAAATATTGGAGAAGTGTGTGAATACCCTATTGAACATTCGGTTACGTTCTTTGACCAGTTAAAATTAAGCGAACAAGAAACCGCTATTGCTGAACCAATCGTTAAAGAGCTGCATGACCGATTAACATTCCTGAAAGATGTGGGGTTAAATTATCTGACGTTAGCTCGTACAGCTGGGACCTTATCAGGTGGAGAAGCTCAACGTATTCGATTAGCTACGCAAATTGGTTCTAACCTATCAGGTGTATTATACATTTTAGATGAGCCTTCCATTGGGTTGCATCAACGAGATAACGACCGCTTAATCGGTTCTTTGAAAAAAATGCGGGATTTGGGAAATACTCTGATCGTTGTAGAACACGATGAAGATACGATGCGGGCTGCGGATTATTTAGTAGATATTGGACCGGGAGCAGGTAACAATGGTGGGGAAATCATTGCAACAGGAACTCCGGAAGAAGTGGAGAAAAATAAAAACTCTTTAACAGGTGCTTATTTATCCGGAGAAAAATTTATTCCGGTACCCGCTGTCCGTCGTACAGAAGACAAGGGAGCCATTCGTATTATTGGAGCCCAAGAAAATAATTTGAAAAACTTGGATGTTGATTTTCCTCTGGGCCGTTTTGTAGTAGTGACAGGAGTCTCAGGTTCAGGAAAAAGTTCTTTGGTAAACACTATTTTGAAACGAGCTCTTAAACGAGAAATCAACCGAGCGAAAAAGAAACCCGGAAAATTCAAATCGATGTCTGGATATGAATCAATCGAAAAAATTGTAAGTATCGACCAAAGTCCGATTGGACGTACTCCTCGAAGCAATCCAGCCACATATACAAGTGTGTTTGACGATATCCGAGACTTATTCGCCAGTACCAATGAAGCGAAAATAAGAGGATACAAAAAAGGCCGTTTTAGTTTCAATGTAAAAGGCGGACGCTGTGAAGCTTGTAAAGGTGACGGTATTTTGAAAATTGAAATGCATTTCTTGCCGGATGTATATGTTCCTTGTGAAGTGTGTCATGGTGCACGCTATAATTCTGAAACGCTTGAAGTCAAATACAAAGGAAAAAGCATCTCTGATGTATTGAACATGACGATTGACGATGCTGTAGTATTTTTTAAAGCAATTCCAAAAATCCATCGCAAATTGCAAACCATCGTGGATGTTGGACTGGGGTATGTTACTTTGGGACAATCTGCTACGACATTATCAGGTGGGGAAGCCCAACGGATGAAATTAGCCAGTGAACTGCATAAACGCTCAAATGGAAAAAATTTCTACATTCTGGATGAACCGACTACCGGATTGCATACAGATGACATCGCACGTTTATTGGAAGTTTTGGACAGATTAGTAGAAGCTGGAAATACTGTTCTTGTGATCGAACATAATCTCGATGTTATAAAAACAGGAGATTACGTGATCGATTTAGGTCCTGAAGGAGGAGAAGGCGGCGGTACTATCGTTGCTAAGGGAACACCTGAAGATGTGGCAGCCGTTAAAGAAAGCTACACTGGAAAATATTTAAAAGAAGTTTTACAGAAAGTTAAATCCAAAAAATAATGTTCATTCGTACAACTAATTAAACAGGAGACTGCAACAATCGTTATGCCAGCGATTGTTGCAGTCTCCTGTTTTAAACGTATAGTACAGATTGCGGTTCTGCAACAGTTGATGTTGGTAAATAAAAATAGATTCCTTTTCAGGGCTTGAAGACAAGCATTTTTTACAAGTTTGCTTTTGATTTTTTAATTAAACTCTTTATGGTAAAATGAAATAGAGAGAAAGCCTTCCTTAGCTAAGACTATGTAAGGCTTATAAAATCGTTCTTAAGTCCTATGACTTTTTTCCCTTAGTATTGCATAATACGTATATAGCAAAGAACTTGAATAACTTAGCGCATATGAAACATTCAGGTAGTCTGATGGAAAGCATAAGGAGGAAAATGAACATGAAAGAAAGAGAAAGAATTCTTGAGCTCGTTAAAGAAGGCATTATTTCAACTGAAGAAGCTTTATTGCTTTTAGAAAATATGGCTAAAAAAGAAGGCAAAGAAGCTGTCAAAAAAGACCAAACTTCTGCAACTGAAGCTGAAACAGTAACGGAACAGAAAGATGAATCGGCTATTGAACCAGAAGGATTTGATACAGAAGAAGCTTATGAGAACGGCAAAGAACGTTTAGAAGCTGAAAAAGAAAAAGATCGCGAACGATTGGAAACGATCTTAGAAGAATTGGCAAACAAAGCATCAGCTTACTCTGTACAATTAGATAAATTAAACAGTGAAATCAATGAAACAAAACGCAACAAAGATTTGTTAGATGAAAAATTGATGGTTCTTCAAACGATGGAAGACTTAGATGAATTAGCTCCTGAAAAAGAAGATGAAATGGATTCATTAGAAGGCGATATTGATGTTCTGGAAGCAGAACTAGATGAGTTGTATGAAGAACGTGAAGAGTTAGAAGAATGTATGAAAACAGTGAAGAAAAAACAGTGGAAAACGCAAACGAAACAAGTCTCTGAAAAATTTGAAATTCCAGACGAGTGGAAAGATACAGCACAAAAAACTTTTACAGATGTGAATGAGAAAGTTACTGAAGCCGGAACTCAATTTGGTAAATTTATCAAGACCAGCTTGTCTCAAGTCATGGATAACATGGAGTGGAAGGATGTTAATGTCCGTATGCCTGGATTGGTATCCACTAAATTCACACATGAATTCTATTATCCAGAAACAACGGCTACTATTATCAACCTAAAAGTAGCGAATGGAAATGTACAATTCAAATCTTGGGATAGTCAAGACATCAAAGTGGAAGCTGATATTAAATTATATGGCAAACAAGAACCTGGCGTAGAACCTTTGGAAGCTTTTGAAAAAAGAAGCAAAGTAGAATTAACAGAAGAATCATTTACTTTCCACGTTCCAAATAAAAGCGTCCGAACAGACATCGTTGTCTACCTGCCTAAAAGAGCTTACGACCATACTGCTCTTAAATTGTTGAATGGCAATGTGAAGTTCGAAGCATTTGAAGGGAAAGACGTCTATGTGAAATCTACCAACGGATCATTGACGTTTGAAAAAACAACTGCAACAATGTTGGAAGCGGAAGGTGTTAATGGTTCAGTAGATGTCTTAGATAGTCAAATTCGCGACTTATTGGTTCGCAGTGTAAATGGCAACATTGCGATTCGAGGAAATTACAAGAGCAGCAACTTATCTACTGTAAATGGAACAGTCAAAGTAACTCTGACTGGTAAAGACATAACTCGTTTAGAAGCAACTTCTGTGAATGGAACAGCGAAAGTATCACTTCCAAAAACAAGCAGTGTTGAAGGCGAAGCAAAAACGAACTTTGGTTCCATTCAAAATCGCATGGGTGACATTGAAGTTCTGAAAGAAAAGAAAGACCACACTAACCGTTCATTGATCTTCAGAAGAGTTACCGAAGAAGCACCTATTTATTTGAAAATAGGAACTACTACTGGTAGTGTAATGCTTAAAGATGGCGAATAAAGCGAACGGATAGACTAAAAGACAAAACTTAAAGGCAAAGGAGTGGAAACCATTGAAAAAATTGTATAAATCAAAAGATGATCGTATGGTATCAGGTGTTATTGGAGGAATTGCAGAATATTTTGATATCGATTCAACATTATTGCGTTTGATCTATGCTGTAGCATTATTTGTTGGAATCGGGTCACCAGTATTATTGTATATTATTCTGGCTATTGTCATTCCAGAACCTAAAATTGACCGAAAAAGACCAGAACGCAATAACCCTAAAGGGTACTACAAAACAAATGCATCACGAAAAAGCTCTCCTAAAGAAGCTGAAAAAGTTGAAGATGATGACTGGAGTGACTTTTAGTGAAGTTTTGGCAAAGAATCATTGTTAATGCTTTAGTATTTCTAGCATTATCAGGTTTGCTTCAAGCAAACTTCTACGTTGGAAGTGTTTGGGTTGCGTTAGGAGCTAGTATAGTTCTAGCATTGTTAAACATGACGTTAAAACCGATACTGTTTATTCTGTCATTACCGATTACCATTATCAGTTTAGGTCTGTTTAGTATCGTGATCAATGCAGTCATGCTCAGCTTAACAGCAGCGATTATGGGGAATGGATTTTACTTTTCTTCATTCTGGACAACGATGCTTGTCGCGTTGATTGTATCTTTAGTCAATACATTCTTTAACAACCGTACAACAGTGAATATTTATCGAGATTAATTAAAAATAAGAAAAGATTTGGAGCAAATCTTTTCGGTAGCGACCCTCAAAAATTAGAGTAATATCTAATCTTTGGGGGTCTTTTTTTAGGGTAAAGCGGCTCTTCGTCTTCTAATATGGATAAAGAAATTTCTACCGGCCTATGGGGTCGCTTATGGAAAGCCTTGAGCCAAAAATCATGTCTTAAGTCTGGATGTATCTGAAGTCAAAACAGATAAACAGTCGTACAATAAAATTTAACTTTTGAGACCAGCATCTCTCAAGCCTTTTTGGTATGTACTAAAGTTATTTTTTTATGAAATGGATACTATTCGGTCTTTATTAATCCAAGTCTATCGGTTGTATTTAAAACTCTTGCGGTTCTATTTTTGTAGTATACCTTTCAAGGTGTGTCGGAAAATGTTAAAATAGGTTATCTCAATGGAAAATATAAAATATGAATTTTTATACGAATTTGAAAAAATAGGAGGTTTAAAATATGACTAGAAGTGTTAAAGTTTCTGAATTAGTCAAAGATGTCTCACTTGAAATTATTGCTGGTCATGATTACTTAGATCGAGAAATAAAAATAAGCGATTTGTCTCGTCCTGCTTTAGAATTGACGGGGTATTTTAGTTATTATCCATCAGACCGCATTCAGTTGTTTGGACGGACTGAGATTTCATTTATGGAGAAAATGACGGATGACGAACGTCTGATCGTGATGCGTCGCATTTGTCATGAAGAAACACCAGCTCTATTAGTATCTAGAGGACTGGAGCCGCCGCGGGGGTTTATTCAAGCTGCAGAAGAAGCAAAGATTCCAGTCTTGAAATCTGAAAATCCGACCACAAGATTGTCGAGTAATGTTACGAATTACTTAGAAGATCGTATTGCCACTCGCTTATCTGTACATGGGGTATTGGTAGATATTTATGGGATGGGAGTTTTGATCACCGGAGACAGCGGGATTGGAAAAAGTGAGACAGCTTTAGAATTGATTCAAAGAGGGCACCGTTTAGTGGCTGATGATCGGGTTGATTTGTATATGTTAGATGAACATCGCATTGTTGGAGAACCACCTGAAGTGTTGGCGCATTTAATTGAAATCCGTGGTGTAGGGATTATTGATGTCATTAATTTATTTGGTGTAGGCTCTATTCGAACCAGTAAAACAGTCAATTTAGTAGTGGATTTAAAAATGTGGGATAAAGAAGTTCAATTTGACCGTTTAGGCAGTGCGGATGAAAATAATCGATACTTTAACGTGGACATCCCTAAAATATCTATACCGGTCCGTACAGGACGAAATTTAGCAATCATCATTGAAGTAGCTGCGAAGAACTTTAGAGCTAAACAAATGGGATACGATGCTATTGAAACTTTAAACAAGAATTTAGAGCAGTTGATCAAAAAAAATTCTGTCGTGAACGATGAAGACTAAAAAAAGATAAAAAACAGGTATAGCAGAGATTATTTTTCGTGGATTCTTCCTTGGAAAATAATCTTCTTGCTGAATATGGAACAGTTGTGCAGACCAACTGAAAGTAAAAAGAATTACAAATGTCTAGAATGAAATGGAGAATAAATGATGAATGATGTGTACGAACCGCTGAATCCAATTGCTCTTAAACTAGGACCTTTAGAAATTCATTGGTATGGAGTAATCATCGCACTGGCAATATTTGTAGCGATTTTTCTAAGCATGAAAGAGGCTGAAAAAAGAGGGATAGAAGAAGACACAATTATTGATATGGCCCTTTGGACGATTCCAATTGCTTTTGTAGGTGCTAGATTGTACTACGTGCTCTTCGAAATAGGTTATTACCTAGAAAACCCTTCTCAGATTATCGCGATTTGGAATGGCGGAATTGCGATATATGGAGGTCTGATTGCTGGAGGACTGACCGTCTACTGGTTTACCAAAAAGAAAAATATCTCCCTTTGGCTGATGCTGGATATTTTAGCACCGCACGTTTTACTGGCACAAGCAATTGGTCGTTGGGGAAACTTTATGAACCAAGAAGCTCATGGCGGGGAAGTTACCAGAGGATTTTTAGAAAACCTGATGCTGCCGGAATTTATTATCAATCAAATGGAAATCAATGGAATTTATTACCACCCAACCTTTTTGTATGAGTCTTTATGGAGCTTAGTGGGATTTGTTGTGATCGTATTATTACGCAACCGCAAGCACTTATTGCTGCAAGGCGAAGTGGCTTTGAGCTATGCTATGTGGTATTCATTTGGTCGTTTCTTTATCGAAAATATGCGTACGGACAGCTTGTATATTCCTGGTACACCGATTCGAGTTTCGCAAATGTTGAGTGTAGTGATTTTCGCAGCGGCTTTGATCATTTGGATCTATCGTCGCCGAGATTATCCTAAAAAACCTTATTACACTGATGGAATACTGAAAGTGAAAAAATAGACTTAAAATGAAATGGACTGAATAAAAACGTGACTATTGAAACAGTATTATTTGACTTTGACGGAACATTAGCAGATTCGAATGCGTTGATCAATCAATCGCATTTGAGTGTATTAGAAGAGTATTTCCCTGGGGAATATACACTGGATAGTGTGCGCCAATTCAATGGCCCTTCATTAGAAACAACATATCAATTTTTGGGTGCAGAAAAAAGTGACGAGATGATTGCGAAATACAGAGAATACAATGCTGTTTATCATGATCAAATGATCCGCTTATTTGAAGGTGTAGCAGATACGTTAAAATTGTTGAAGCAAAAGGGGATTCGATTAGGAGTTGTTTCAACAAAAAGAAATGATGTACTTGAAAAAGGCATTAGTCACTTAAATCTAGAAGGCTTATTTGAAGTAGTGATCGGGGCAGAGGATTATACACATTTCAAACCGAATCCCGAACCTATTTATACGGCTATGGCGCAAATGAATTGCCTGCATCGGACCACAATGATGGTAGGGGATAACGGACACGATATTATGGCAGCTAAAAATGCGGGTATCTTTTCCGTTTTTGTGGGCTGGTCACAAAAGACAGCAGAAGAAATCGCCCCTTTTGAGCCGGATCTAACCGTTCAGTCAATGGAAGAATTAGCAGATTTTATACTAAAAGATGGGGTTTCAACACTGGTAAAGGAAGAGATTAATTAATGAGTAAAAAACAAATCATCACCGTATTGGGAGCTGGTTCTTGGGGCACTGCTTTAGCAATGGTTTTATCAGATAATGGACACGAGACTCGTTTATGGAGCCACAAAAAAGAACAAGCAGATGAAATCAATCAGTACCATACCAATCACCATTATCTACCAGGAAAAAGTCTGCCCGAAAATTTAATAGGGTGCTACGACCTAGAGGCAGCTGTAAAGAATGCTGATGGTATAGTCTTTGTGGTCCCAACAAAAGCCATGCGACAAGTTGCTCAAGATGCGGCGCCTTTTTTAAAAGAAAATACGATTATTATTCACGCTAGTAAAGGTCTGGAACAAGAAACACATAAACGGATTTCTGAAATACTGGCTGAAGAAATTCCTGAAGCCAAAAGAAAAGGTATCGTGGCATTGTCTGGACCAAGCCATGCAGAAGAAGTAGCAGTTAAAGATCTAACAACTATTACCGCTGCATCTAATCCAGTGACTGGAGCCGAATATGTGCAAAAGCTATTCATGAATGAGTATTTCCGAGTTTATTCGAACCCCGATATCATAGGAGTAGAACTTGGTGGAGCATTGAAGAACATCATTGCTGTAGGAGCAGGAGCTTTAGTGGGAATCGGTTATGGAGACAATGCTAAAGCAGCTCTCATGACGAGAGGCTTAGCTGAAATTACACGTCTAGGGGTTTCTTTTGGTGCAGATCCGTTAACTTTCTTAGGATTGAGCGGAGTGGGCGATTTGATTGTAACGTGTACCAGTATCCATTCTCGTAACTGGCGTGCTGGAAAGTTATTGGGCGAAGGAAAAGACGTAGACGATATATTGGAAAATATGGGAATGATCGTTGAAGGAGTATCCACGACAAAAGCAGCGTACGAATTAGCTGCACAAAAAAATGTCGAACTGCCGATCACGACAGCCATCTATGAAGTGTTGTATAATAAAGCTGATGTAAAAGAAGTTATCAAAGAGTTGATGAACCGTGTTGGAAAAAACGAAACAAATTAAGTAAATGGAGGAGGAAAACAGCATGCAGAAAGTGAGAAAAGCCGTTATCCCAGCTGCTGGGTTAGGGACAAGGTTTTTACCTGCAACAAAAGCAATGGCAAAAGAAATGTTGCCGATTGTAGATAAACCAACGATTCAATTTATTGTTGAAGAAGCGATCAATTCAGGTATTGAAGATATCTTGATTATTACGGGCAAAAGCAAACGTCCTATTGAAGATCATTTCGACTCTAATATTGAGTTGGAAGAAAATTTGCGGGAAAAAGAAAAATTTGAATTATTGAAAATAGTTGAAGAAACTATCGGGTTAAACTTGTTTTTCGTCCGACAATCTTATCCTAAGGGTTTAGGAGACGCTGTGCTTCATGCTAAAGCCTTTGTTGGAAACGAACCTTTTGTAGTGATGTTAGGTGATGATATCATGGAAGATGAAGTTCCATTAACTAAACAATTGATTGATCAATATGAAAAAACACATGCGTCTAATATAGCTGTGATGAAAGTTCCTCATGAAGATACGTCGAAATATGGAATTATTGATCCAGAAGCACAAATTGAAGAAGGTTTGTACAATGTTAAACGATTTGTGGAGAAACCAGATCCTAAAGATGCACCAAGCGATTTAGCGATTATTGGACGTTACTTATTGACACCGGAAATTTTTGAGCTATTGGAAAATCAAGAACCTGGAGCTGGTAATGAGATCCAATTGACAGATGCAATCGATAATTTAAACAAAACGCAACGCGTTTTTGCTCATGAGTTTAAAGGTGAGCGTTATGACGTTGGAGATAAATTTGGTTTTATGAAAACCAGTATTCAATATGGGCTAAGACATGAACAAATCAAAGATGATTTGCGAGCTTATATTAAAAATTTGGCTACAGAATTAGAGGCTGAAGACAATGAAAAAGCCGTTGAAGAAATTGAAGAAGTGGTGAAAGAAAAAGTCGAAGAGAAGAAAGAAGAACTAAAAGAAAACAAAGAAAATTAAATAAGTTTACTGTAAAAGAGATGAGTTTTCCGCTCATCTCTTTTGCGTGAACAAAAGCTGTGCAGCAGATTGAACTTGTGTTGAAAAGCGAGGACATCTATCAAATATAGTGGGATTGTGCTATAATAGATGTTAATATAAAAATGATTCGAGTGTAAAAATACTCTAAATTGACAAGGATAGCGTTCTTTTTTAAGGATGTATAAACGGAGCAACAGAGAGGAGTAGAACGATGTCTAATAAAAATGGTCAAGCAGAAATCATTAAAATAAATCCCAATGCTGATTTTTATTTCAATAGAGCTTGGGAAGCGTTTGATAAAAATAACTTAGAACATTCATTAAAATATTTTCAACGAGCTACTTCTCTTGCGGATAATGATGTAGATAGAGAGTTCGGACAATGCCAAACAGCATTGATTTATCAACATCTTGGACATTTTCAAAAATCCTGTGATCTGATCGATGAATTGATCCAAAAAGGCAGTGAAAATTATCCAGAAGTTCATTATTTTCAAGCCAATAATTATGCTTTTTTAGGAGATTATGGCAAAGCTTTAAAGTGTACGCAAATGTATTTGTATTTGGTGCCTACAGGTGAATATAAAGAAGAGGCTGAAGAATTTCAAAAGGATTTGGAAGAAGAATTGAACATTTAATGACGGCACAATCAATTGACTTCTAAAAAGTAAGCAAAATTCTAGTGTTTTCTGGTTATTTTAGTTACAGTAAAAAAAGAGAATTTGATAAATAGGGAGAATGAGCTATGGAATTAACAAAAATTGAAAAGATTTATGATGTCATCATTATTGGAGCTGGTCCAGGAGGGATGACAGCTGCGCTATATGCGTCTCGTTCCAATTTAGATACATTGATATTAGAACGTGGAATTCCTGGTGGACAATTGAACAATACAGCAGAAATTGAAAACTACCCTGGTTTCAATAGTATTTTAGGACCTGATTTGTCCAATAAAATGTTTGAAAGTGCTAAACAATTTGGTGCTGAATATGCTTATGGTGATGTAAAAGAAGTGACGAACGGAAAAGAATACAAAACAATCGTTGCTGGTAAGAAAGAGTACAAAACTCGTGCAATTATCATTGCTACAGGAGCAGAACATCGTAAACTGGGTGTAGACGGCGAAACAGAATACAATGGTCGTGGAGTGTCTTATTGTGCTGTGTGTGATGGAGCATTTTTCCGAAACAAACATTTAGTAGTGGTTGGTGGAGGAGATTCAGCAGTTGAGGAAGGAACGTATTTAACTCAATTCGCAGATAAAGTAACGATTATTCACCGTCGTAATGAATTGCGTGCGCAAAAGATTTTACAAGATCGTGCTTTTAAAAATGATAAAGTTGAGTTTATCTGGGATTCTACCGTAGAAGAAGTCTATGGGGATGATATGAAAGTTACAGGTGTAAAAATAAAAAATGTTCATACCGGAGAAGTGATGGACTTCATGGCAGATGGTACATTTGTCTATGTTGGCTTGATTCCAAACTCTGAAAAGTTCCGTGCATTAGGTATCACGGATGAAGAAGGTTGGATCGAAACAGATGAAAGAATGGAAACAAGAGTTCCAGGTATTTTCGCTGTTGGGGATGTTCGTAAAACGCCATTGCGTCAAGTGGCAACAGCTGTTGGTGATGGAAGTTTGGCAGGTCAACAAGCCTTCAATTATGTGGAAGAATTAAAAGATTCAGTTGAATCTGAAAAAGTAAGTGGCTAATAAAAAAGGATGTCAGCTTGAGAAATCGAGCTGGCATCCTTTTTTATGGATCACTAGAATAATAGTTGCAAAATCCGCTGTATTAGCATTTGGTTCATTAGAGGAGTACAATAATTGTAGAGATTTCTTTAGTAGAAGTTTTTTGATAACGTACAAGAGTAGGACTTAATGATAAGGTCTAACAAACAAAATATTGGAGGGACATAAATGAAATAGTTTACAGAAGAAGAAAAAATCAAGATTCTCTCTGACATTGTAGCAATCAAATCGGTCAACCAAAATGAAATCGAAGTGGCCAATTACTTAAAAGATTTATTTGCTGAACACGGGATTAAAACTAAAATTGTTCCAGTTACTGAGACTCGTGTGAATTTAGTAGCGGAAATAGGAAGCGGAAAACCAGTCATTGGTGTATCTGGACATATGGATGTTGTCTCTCCTGGTGATGAAAGTGAATGGTCTTCAGATCCATTTACTTTGACAGAACGAGACGGAAACTTATATGGACGCGGATCAAATGACATGAAGTCAGGTTTAGTAAATCTTGCTTTAGTGTTGATCGAGCTCAAAGAAAGTAACGAGTTAACAAATGGAACCGTACGTCTTATGGCAACAACAGGTGAAGAAGTTGGCGGAGCAGGTTCTAAGAAATTGTATGAAGAAGGCTATATGAATGATGTAGATTATCTATGGGTAGCTGAACCATCTCAAGATACGATTATTTACTCACATAAAGGGTCATTAAACTTACGCGTCACTTCAATTGGTGAAGCGGCACATAGTTCTATGCCTGACCAAGGTTACAATGCGATTAATGCATTGATGGAATACTTGTTAGATATGGATAACAAGCTTAACAATGATGAACGGACAAATGAAGTGCTGAATAAATTAGTGAGCAGCACAACCATTTTCAATGGTGGGAATCAAGTAAACTCCATTCCGGACAAAGCTGTAGCAGAAATCAACGTACGTACGATTCCTGAATTTAACAATGATGAAGTTATTGAATTATTCAATACAACAGCTGATAAATACAATAAAGAAGGTTCGGAAATTGAAGTTGAAGTCTCTATGTCATTGCCTAGTGTTCTTACTTCAGGACAATCTAAAATGATTGATCTTTCTAAAGAACTTGGGAAAAAATATTTAGATTTAGATCTTTCTATTAAAGCTTCAACTGGTGTTACTGATGGTTCAAACTTATTACGTGGTAAAGATAAAGACTTTCCGTTTATGATGTTCGGCCCTGGTGAAACAAAAATGGCTCATAAAGTAGATGAATATGTTGCTAAAGACGTTTATCTTGCCTTTTTTGATATCTATAAAGAGTTGATTTTAGGATTGACGAACGAAAAATAACTAATCTCTTTGATAAAGAGGAAGAGGAGTCTACTTTTTTGGTAGTCTCCTCTTTTTATTTTTCAATACGAAAAAAGAGGATTTATGACTAAATAATGGTATACTTTTATTATAAGCCTTTACATAAGGGGAAAATCAGAAAGAAGGTTATGTAGATGAGTTGGAAAGAAACTTACACTATTTGGAACGAATTTAAAAATTTAGAGCCTACTTTAAAAGAAGAATTGGAATCTTTAAAAGATGACAATGCTGCTTTAGAAGATGCGTTTTATGCGCCATTAGAATTTGGAACTGCTGGGATGCGCGGTGTCATCGGTGTGGGAATCAACCGTATGAACCAATACACCATTCGTCAAGCTACAGAAGGTTTAGCCTTATTTATCGAACAGAACGGTGAAGAAGCTGTTAGACGTGGAGTAGCCATTGCCTACGACTCTAGACACCAATCACCAGAATTTGCTATGGAAGCTGCTAAAACCTTGGGAGTCCATGGGATTCCAAGTTATGTATTTGAAAGCTTGCGACCAACTCCAGAGCTGTCTTTTGCAGTGCGTCATTTGAATGCATTTGCTGGTATCATGATTACTGCTAGCCACAACCCACCCGAATACAACGGCTACAAAGTGTATGGTGAAGATGGAGGTCAAATGCCACCTAAAGATGCAGATGCATTGACTACCCTTGTCCGCAGTGTAGAAAACAGCTTAGGATTAGAAGTACTTTCACAAGAGGCATTGAAAGAAAAAGGTCTTTTGACAATGATTGGCGAAGATGTAGATAAAGTTTATTTAGATCATGTGAAAGAAGTTACTGTAAACTCAGAAATGATCCAAAAAATCGGCAGCGACATGAAATTGGTCTATACGCCATTACACGGTACTGGAAAAATGTTGGGTGAACGTGCGTTAGCTGATGCAGGGTTTACAGGAATCACTTTAGTGCCTGAGCAAGCAGAAGCTGATCCTGACTTCACGACGGTTAAATCTCCTAATCCAGAGGAACCGGGAGCTTTTGAATATGCCATCAAATTAGGAAAAGAGATTGAAGCAGATGTTTTAGTAGCAACTGATCCCGACGCTGACCGTTTAGGAATTGCGGTAAAAACTGCTGAAGGCGATTATGAAGTATTGACTGGAAACCAGATTGCCAGTTTAATGCTGCATTATTTGCTGACTGCTCAAAAAAATAATGGAACATTGCCTTCAAATGGGGCTGTTTTAAAATCCATTGTTTCCAGCGAACTGCCAACTGTGATTGCAGAAAGTTTTGGCGTAGAAATGGTCGATGTATTGACTGGCTTTAAGTTTATCGCTGAAAAAATCGAGCAATACGAAGCGGATAACAGTCATACATTCTTGTTTGGATTTGAAGAGAGCTATGGCTACCTTGTTAAATCTTTTGTTCGTGATAAAGATGCTATTCAAGCGCTGGTGTTGATTGCTGAAGTAGCTGCTTATTATAAAGAAAAAGGACAAACCCTTTACGATGGGTTGCAAGAGTTATATGCGACTTATGGTTACTTCAATGAAAAAACCATTTCTGTAAAAATGGCTGGTATTGAAGGTTCTGAAAAAATCAAAGCTTTGATGTCTAAATTTAGAGAGCAAGCTCCTACTGAGTTTAATGCAATCAAAGTGGCTACTGTCGAAGATTTTAAAACCAGCACCAAAACAATGGAAGATGGATCCAACGAAACAATTGAAATGCCGCCAGCAGATGTATTGAAATACACTATGGAAGATGGTAGTTGGATTGCCATTCGTCCATCAGGGACCGAGCCGAAAATCAAATTTTATATTGGAGCAAAAGCTGATTCTAATGCTCAGGCAACTGAAAAAGTAGCTGGATTTGAAAAAGCTATCAATGAATTAGTGGAAGATTGATTTACTGATGTAGAAACAAACAGGAGTGAGGGGTATCTTTATCCTCACTCTTGTTTGTTTATAGATTTTTATGCAATTATTATTAGGGATAACGCGTAGGAGTAACCACTTTAATAAAAGCATCATGAATAAATATGAGCAATTAGAATTCTAATTCAGATTCGAGCAGTTGATTTGAAATAAAATAGATCTAAAAAAGACTTGAAGTAAAGGAAAGCGGGTTAAAAAATAGCATCACTAGATCTGTTAAAAATAACACTTAACAAGATTAGTGATGCTATCCATTCAAGTTTTAAAAACTGGTATGGTTAAAAAAGGATGGTCCAAGTCCTTTAGAAATTACATATGGATAGGCATACCTAAAGCTAACTCAGATGCATCCATAATAGACTCGGCGAGTGAAGGGTGAGCATGAATCGTCAACGAGATATCATCAGCATTCATGCCGTTTTTAATTGCAAAGCCTACTTCACTGATAATGTCGGGAGCCCCAACACCAACAATCTGTGCTCCCACAAGAGTATGATCGTTATCTTCATCAGTAATTAAACGAACAAAACCTTCTGTTTGGTTCAAAGATAATGCACGGCCATTTCCTGCAAGAGGAAATTTGCTGACTTTTAAGTTGCGGTCAGATTTTTTAGCTTCAGTAGCTGACATCCCTACAGTGGCCATCTCAGGTTCTGTATAAACCGCGATAGGAAGAACTTCTTCTTCTAAAGCAGGATGTTGACCTGAAATTACTTCTGCAACAACTTTTCCTTCATAACTTGCTTTGTGAGCAAATGCAGGACCAGGAGCTACGTCTCCGATAGCATAAATTCCGCTAACTGAAGTTTGTAACGTTTCGCTGACTTTGATACGACCGTTTTCGTGCATTTCAACGCCGACACTTTCTAAGTTCAAACCTTTCGTATAAGGTTTTCTTCCAGCAGATACAAGCGCAACACTTGCTGTAACAGATTCTTCTTTACCATTTTTTTCATAAGTGATCGTCACATCATCAGCTGATTCGGTAGTTCTTTTGATGTTTGCGTTTGTAATGATTTCAATACCTTTACTAGCATAATTTTTTTCAACCATTTTAGACATGTCTTCATCAAAGAAATGTACAACGTGAGACTCTTTTTCTAAAATGGTTACTTTTACACCTAAGTTGCTGAAAGCTCCAGCTAATTGTGTTCCAACATAACCGCCACCAATAATCACAAGTGATTCAGGTGCTTTTCTCAGAGCCATTCCTCCAGTTGTATCTACGACTTTATCGCCAAAAGGAACTTCATCTAATGCGATGGCAGTTGTACCTGTAGAAATAACAGCGTTTGTGAATTCAATTTCTTCTGTACCGTCTGCTTTTTCAACAATCAAATGATTGCTGTCTTTAAAACTTGCAGTACCTCTGATGATTTCCACCTTGTTTTTTCTTAATAAAGCTTCTACTCCACCAGTCAAACGTTTTACAACTGTATTTTCTTTCCAGTCTTGTGTTTTTTCTAAATCAATCTGAGCACTTTCTGTTTGTACACCAAATATCTCAGAATTTGTTGCATTGTGAAATGCATGCGCAGCGGTAATGAGTGCTTTTGAAGGAATACACCCTACATTCAAACAAGTTCCACCAATGTATTGTTTTTCAATAATGGTGACTTTTTGCCCCAACTGTGCCGCTCGTATCGCGGATACGTATCCTCCTGGACCGGAGCCAATGATGACAGTTTCCTTTTTGCTCATAATAAATCACTCTTTTCTTATTGTTTTATATTTCACACAACTATTCTCCCATATAGTAATTTACTCTAAATTTGACTAAAAAACAAAGGATAGTTCTTATTTCTTAAAAATAGATGAGGGACGCTATACATGACACGCCCGGAATGTTATAATATAGTGATGGATATTAGGGGACGAAAAAGAGAAAGAGGCGAATAATATGGTTGAAAGTTTGAACATAGTGATCATCACTGGTATGAGCGGAGCGGGGAAAACCGTAGCTATGCAAAGTTTTGAAGATATGGGTTATTTTTGTGTGGACAACATGCCACCCAGTCTACTGCCAAAATTTTGGGAGTTAGTGAAGGAATCAGGCAAACTAAACAAAATTGCACTTGTTATTGATTTAAGATCGAGTGCTTTTTTCGACGAATTAGTTCCAGCTCTAGAAAGTTTAGACAATACTTCTTTTATCACCACAAAAGTGTTGTACTTAGATGCTAATGATACTCAGTTAGTGTCTAGATACAAAGAAACTCGGAGAACTCACCCATTAGCTAATGGCGGACGAGTAATGGATGGTATAAAAAGAGAAAGAGACATGCTTGAAGCTATAAAAGGAAGAGCACAGTTAGTGATTGATACATCCGAGTTGACACCACGTCAACTCAGAACTAAGATCCTAAACGAATTTCACACAGCAGAAACAACAACTTTTCGTGTAGAGATGGTTTCTTTTGGATTCAAGTACGGTTTACCAATTGATGCAGATGTCGTGATGGATGTTCGATTCTTACCGAACCCTCATTATATCAATGATTTGCGTCCACTGACCGGAAAAGATAAAGCAGTATATGATTATGTAATGCAACAACCGGAAACTGAAGTCTTTTACCGTAAATTTACAGATTTACTAGAATATGTATTGCCAGGTTATAAAAAAGAAGGTAAAAGCAGCGTGACGATCGCGATTGGCTGTACAGGCGGAAAACACCGTTCTGTGGCCTTGACAGAACGTATAGCAGCAAAAATACAGTCAGATGGGTACCCAGTTCATATTACACATCGCGATTATGAAAAGACCAAGGAGTCAGTGAATCGATCATGATGAATGAAAAAACAAACAAGAAGAAAAATAGAAAGCCGAAAATAGTCGTTATCGGTGGTGGAACTGGACTTCCGGTTGTACTGGCAGGGCTTAGGGCAAAAAATTCAGACGTAACTGCAATCGTTACAGTGGCAGATGATGGAGGGAGCAGCGGCGACTTGCGCCGACAAGTAAATGCTGTTCCTCCTGGAGACATTCGAAACGTATTAGTGTCTCTTTCAGATATCCCAGCGATGCAAAAAGAAATTTTTCAATACCGTTTTGCTGTGAATGACCAATCGCTAGCTGGACATTCTATCGGGAATCTCATCATTTCAGCTATGGCTGAAATGAAAGGCAATATTTATGAAGCCATTCAAGTATTAGGAAAAATGATGATGATTGATGGGCATGTTTATCCAGCAGCTGAAGAGCCTTTAGAATTGCATGCTGTATTTGAAGATGGAACTCAAGAGAGTGGCGAATCTTCAATTGCAAAGCACCGCAAACTCATTGATCATGTGTATGTGACAAAGCTGGACGGGTCGAGAGAAGTAAAAGCAGCTCGCAAAGTAGTTTCAGCTATCATGGACGCAGATATGGTTGTTTTAGGACCAGGAAGTTTGTACACCAGTATTTTACCGAATCTGATGATTCCTGAGATAGGAAAAGCAGTGGTCGAAACACAAGCAAATGTGGTTTACATTTGCAATATCATGACTCAGCTTGGTGAAACAGAAAATTTTTCGGATGCCAATCATATTGAAGTGTTGCATCGTCATATGAACCAAAAATTTATTGATACAGTTTTAGTCAATATTGGAGAAGTGCCTGAAAATTATATCGATACTGAAAAATATGATGAGTATTTAGTGCAGGTAGATCATAATTTTAATGGTTTGAAAAAAGAAGTACCCATGATTATTTCAAATAACTTTTTAGAACTGAGAGACAATGGAGTGTTTCACGATAAAGATAAAGTTGTGGAAGAACTCTTTAAAATATCCTTTGACATCCAATATTACGGAAAAAAATACGAAACTAATTTAGATACGTTATAAAAAGATAACAGCGAAAGGAGGGGAAGGGTTTGTCATTTGCCTCAGAGGTAAAAAAGGAACTCACGCAGTTGGAAGTTCACAGAGAGCATGCAAAAGCTGAGTTGGCAGCATTGATTCGGATGAATGGGAGCATCAGTTTAGTTGAAAAGAAGTTTATTTTAAATGTTCAATCTGAAAACGCAGCTATTGCGAGACGGATTTATGTTCTGTTGAAAGATCATTTTGAAGTCGAGAGTGAACTATTAGTGAGACGTAAAATGAAACTGAAAAAAAACAATGTTTATATTGTGCGTTTAAAACAAGGGACCAAAAAGGTTTTAGCAGATTTATCGATCATGGATGGGATGTTGTATCAAGGACATGTCAGTAAAGAGATTTCAGAGAACAATCAAAAAACGAAATCTTATTTAAGAGGAGCCTTTTTAGCAGGCGGTTCAGTGAATAATCCCGAAACTAGTCGGTATCATTTAGAGATTTATTCGAATTATGAAGAACACAATGATGATATTTGTTCGATGATGAATAAATTCGGGCTGAATGCTCGGACGATTAGTAGAAGAAACGGTTATATCACGTACTTAAAAGAAGCTGAAAAAATCGCTGATTTCTTGGCACTGATTGGTGCTACGAATGCCATGCTGAAGTTTGAAGATATTCGTATTGTTCGAGATATGCGTAATTCTGTGAATCGTTTAGTCAATTGCGAAAATGCCAATATGAATAAAACGATTGATGCTGCCAGCAAACAAATAGAAAACATTCGTTTCTTGGAAGAAGTGGTAGGCTTGGAAAGTCTTCCGGAAAAGTTAAGAGAGATTGCGATCGTGCGTGTGGAAAATCCAGATGTGACTCTAAAAGAACTGGGTGATTTAGTACCTAGTGGAAAAATCAGCAAATCGGGTATCAACCATCGTTTACGAAAGCTAAATGAAATGGCCGAAAGTTATCGAAGCAAAAGCCAGATAGGTGTAAGCAACTAAAGAAAAGAGCTAGTAGAAGAAATCAGTCCTTCTGCTAGCTTTTTAAATTTTTTCATTTTGTGTAGAGACGGCTGTTTTTTAAACGCCCTGCTCCACGCTCTATGCGTATCTTTTTCTGTTTGTGGAGGATGGTATGGAGAGGGACTCTCGATATTTGGTTACCGTTCTTCTGGAGATGGTAATTCCTTCTTCAGCTAGTGCACTGGAAATCTTTTGATCAGACAAGGGTTTTAATTTATTTTCTTCCGCAATCATGTTTTTGATTTTAGATTTTACTTCTTCAGAAGAAATAGCTTGTTCTGTCAGGTCGTTATTTAGTGAAGATGAAGATTGCTTTAATCCTGTAGTAAAGAAGGACCTCATTTCATAAACGCCGAAATCCGTCTGAAAATATTTGTCATTTATGGAGCGGCTTACTGTTGACTCATGGATATCCAACACTTGAGCGATCTCTTTCAGGGTCATTGGAGTTAAAGGATGAGACTCTTTAAAAAAGAACTCTTTTTGTTTTTCAACTATGGCTGCACCCACGCGCACAATGGTCTCTTCTCTTTGTTGCAGACTACGTTGTATCCACTCGTATTCTGCATATTTTTCATTAATAAACTTCCTAACATCGTTGTCTTCAACCAGCAACATGTCTTGGTAATATTCTTTCTGGAATTTGATGATGGGTAAGCCAGTTTTAGCAGAAACAACAGAGAGTTGTTCATCTAATTGTCTTACGATAACATCGGGACGAATAAATTGATTTTCTTGGTTGCTGTAAGAAGAACCAGGATGTGCGGTTAAGGTTTGAACATAATCGGATATTTCTTGAATAGTCAACAAAGGCACAGTATATTGTTTAGCCAATTTTTCCCATTTATGAGAACTGAATAAATCAAAAGATTCTTCCAATATAAGGTAAGCCATATTTGGAGCTTCATTATCACGTTCGGTTTGCAGCATCAAACATTCTTGTAGAGATCTAGCTCCGACACCAGCTGGCTCGAGCTGCTGCAACAATGTCAGAGCATCAATCAGTTGAATTCCTTCAGCACCAGTTTTTTCTATAGCGTCATCTAGCGAAATAGTCAGATAGCCATTTTCATCTAAGTAGCTTGCCAGCCACAATACAAGTTCTCTTAGATACGTATCTCTCATAGTCAAGTTGATTTGGTCAATGACAGAAGCAAATAAAGAAGTTTGTCTGTCTGCTGCTTGATCAATTGGATTATAGTTCGTAGGAGCTGATGAAGTATTGTAGGAAAGACTATGTTGTCTTTCAGTTGGGGAAGATTGTTTTACTTTGACTTCAATCAAAGGATTCCCCAAAGCTTTTTGCTTTAAGAACAAAACCAACTCTTCTTGATTCATGTTCAGCATTTGAATTGACTGTTGCAATTGCTGAGTCATAGCTAACTTTTGGCTTTGTTTTTGCTGTTGTGTATAAGTTTGTTCAAAACTCATGGTTATCCTCCTTGAAACGGTTTCATCTATTTATTAATGATACCATATTCTGAAGAAAGCATTAATTACTGTAAAAAATTTAATCTTTCTTTGTGACGAATATTTGAAAAGAGAGTCTTTTACAGAAACGGAAGAAGGAGAGAAAGCTGCTTGTTAGAATAAAGATTTTATAACAGACGATGATTATAAGATATGGTAAAATAACTATACTATTGTTTTCAGGAAGAAACACGTAAGGGAACGAAACTGCCATGTAATGGAGTTTTTGACGAAAGACATTTTACTCAGCATTGAAAAGTGTCTTTTGCCTTATCTTGTGAAACGTTACAAAACTATTTATTAAGGGGAGATACAGTGTTTGAAATATTAAAAAAATTATCTTGGTTTTTTAAACTGAGGTGGAAAAGTTATACATTTGGCATCATTGCTTTGATGATTTGTGCGCTCTTATCGGCTATCACACCATTGATTATCGGAAACATCATTGATCAAATGATCGCCAATACATTGACTTGGGAAAATCTAGCTATTCAATCTGGACTAGTTCTTATTTTTGCGATTACCATGTATGTTTTGCGGTATGGATGGAGGACAGCTCTTTTTGGAAATTCAACTTTGCTGGAATCCATTATGCGCAATCGCTTGTTTTCTCATTTTACTAAGATGGACAGCCAGTTCTTCAATGAATACCGTACTGGAGATTTAATGGCTCATGCGACGAATGACTTAGCAGCTCTTCGCTTTGTTGCTGGAGGTGGGATCTTATCGATCACAGATTCCATTTCCGTAGGGAGTGTCACGTTGTTCAGTATGTTCTTTTTAGTAGACTGGCAATTGACGTTGACCACTATCTTACCGTTCCCTTTATTGATCTTTGCTGCCCGTCACCTTGGGAAAGCTATCAATAAGCGTTACCGAAAATCATTGGAATCTTTTTCTCAAATGAACAACCAAGTCCAAGAGAGTGTTGGCGGTATGAAAGTCATCAAGACATTTGGTGAAGAAGAACATCATTACGCTGATTTTATAAAAGATACGGACAATGTGGTAGCGAAAAACAAAAAGGTTTATAAAGTGGATTCTGCGTATACTCCGGTAATCGAAGGTATCACTGGGTTAACCTATGTGTTGACATTATTTTTTGGAACTTATTTTATTTCTATCGGCAGAATCACTATTGGAGAATTGATTGCTTATTTTAGTTATTTATCTATGATGGCGTGGCCTTTACTGGCAGTTGGGCGTGTAGCAAACACTTTAGAACGTGGAGACGCTAGCTATAATCGTGTAACAACATTGCTTTCTTACGCTTCTCATTTGGAAAAAACGGAAGATCCGATCCCATCTCCTGTAACGGGAGACATCGATTTTGATATACAAGAGTTCACCTATCCGGAGGGGAAAAGTCCCGTTTTAAAAGGAACGAAATTTCATTTGGATAGCGGGAATACATTAGGGGTTGTAGGCCATACAGGTGCAGGAAAAAGTACGCTGTTCAAATTACTGATGCGGGACTATGATCAGTATCAAGGTCAAATCACATATAATCAGACGGATTTAAAAAAGTATCGTTTAGATGCTGTGGCAAACGGAATTGGTTATGTACCTCAAGATACGTTCTTATTTTCAACCACTATTCGAGAAAATATTCGCTTTGTGAATCCTGGTCTGTCTCAAGAAGAGGTGGAGTATTTTGCTCAACTGGCAGATATCCATGAAGATATCACTCAATTTCCAGAAGGATACGATACAAAAGTTGGAGAACGCGGAGTTTCTCTATCGGGTGGACAAAAGCAACGGATAGCTATCGCACGCGCTTTAGCTACAAAGGCTGAATTTTTGATTTTGGACGATGCTTTATCGGCAGTAGATGCACAAACCGAATCACAAATTTTAGCCAATTTACGTGCAATCAGAAAAAATGAATCGACTATTATTGCTACCCACCGAATCAGTTCTATTATGCACGCGGATGAAATCATTGTTTTGGATAAAGGACAAATCGTAGAACGCGGTAAGCATGCCGAATTATTACAAAATGAGGGTTGGTACCGCAGAATGTATGAAGAACAACAACTGCAACAAAAAGTGGAAGAAGGAGGGGAATAAACTAGTGGAACAAAAGAAAAATTTTACGATACGAGAACAAATCCATATTTTAGCTGGTTTATTCTCATTTACAAAACCTTTTTGGCTGCCGTTCTTAGCTGCTATCATTGGAATGGTCATTGTTTCCAGTATAAATGCTTACTTGCCTGTAGTGATTCAACGCTACATTGATGAATACTTAGCTGTAGATCAAGTAGCTCTTGATGCGACTATTCGTATTACGCTATTTTACTTTAGTTTTGTAATAGTGAAAATGATTGTGGTATATGTAAAAGATTATTGTTTTAAGATAGCATCCGAGAAAACAGTTGCGAGTATGCGAAACCAAATTTATCATAAAGTGGTTCATTTAGGGATGCGTTATTTTGACCAAACTCCGAATGGTTCAGTAGTTTCGCGAGTCACCAATGATACAGAGACCATTAAAGAATTTTGGAATGTATTCTTGACTTTTTTAGACGGCTTTTTAAATGCCATAACCATTGGTGTAGCGATGTTTAGTCTAAATGCTCGTTTAGCATGGGTATTTATGGCCTTTGTACCGATCGTGATTGTATTGATTTATATTTACCAAAAATACAGTACATTGATCTATGGCCGAATTCGAGAAGCTTTGAGTCGATTGAACGCCAAATTGAGTGAATCCATTATGGGAATGACTATTATTCAGCATTTTAATCAAGAAGAACGAGTAAAAAATGAATTTGATGATGTAAATCAACAATATGTAGCCGCGAGAAACAATATGTTTAAAATGAATGCTTTGTTATTGATGCCGGCCATTAATTTGATTGAAGCTATTGCATTGTTTGTTGTATTGTGGATCTTTGGATTGCGTCATTTGCAAGGTATAGCAGTAGATATTGGGATTGTTTATGCATTTACGTCATATGCTAAATCGTTCTTCCATCCTATTGGAAATATGCTGGATAGTTTAAGTATTTTTCAAGATGGATTAGTTTCAGGAGCACGGGTAGTCAGTTTATTAGATCGTGATGATATGGCCCCCAGTGCAGAAGAGGACGCAACTGGCAGGGTTACCGAAGGGAAAATTGCTATTCAGGATCTATCCTTTTCTTATGACCAAGAAAAAGAAGTTCTCCAAGATATCTCAATTTCGGCAGAACCTGGTCAAACTATTGCTTTAGTCGGACAAACTGGTTCAGGAAAGAGTTCTATCATTAATGTGCTGATGCGTTTTTATGAATACGCTAAAGGTGATGTGCTGATAGATGGACAATCCATCCGGGATATTCCGATTGAAAAATTACGTGAACAAATGGGATTGGTTTTACAAGATAGTTTTATGTTTTATGGCGATATTGCTGACAATATCCGGCTGCATGGGAATTATTCTGATGAAGAGATCCGTCAAGCCGCTGAGTTTGTAAATGCAGACAGCTTTATTGAAGAACTCGATGGTGGTTACCACGCAAAAGTTATTGAAGGTGGAGCTACATTCTCAACAGGTGAAAAACAATTGATCAGTTTTGCCCGTACCATTTTGCGAAACCCTAAAATATTGATTTTAGATGAAGCTACCGCAAATATCGATACCGAAACAGAAAAGAAAATCCAAAAAGGGTTAGAAAATATGCGTCGCGGCCGTACAACCATTATTATTGCCCATCGCTTATCGACAATTCGAGATGCAGATAAAATCTATGTGTTACGACATGGAGAAATTATTGAAGAAGGAAATCATGAATCATTGATTGATCAACAAGGGGTTTATCATGATATGTACCAACTTCAAACTTTCCAAGAAAATAATTAGACTGTTTATTTAGGCTCTTCATTGTCTAACGTTGGTAAAAAAATTTCTTCCGGCCTATGGTGCTGCTTATGAAAAGCTATGGGAACACCTTGAGCTGAAAACCACGTCTCAAGGCTTGCACCCTTATTCATATCTATAAGCAACCCCACGTGCCTCCAGAAATTTCTGGGAATGGATTTCTGATCGGTTTAGTATTAAAAAGAAGTGGATTTTCTACTTATCAACGTCAAATATTGTAGAACCTTAAACTACTTTGAGTCGCTTTCTATTTATAGAGAGCGGCTTTTTCTCTATGGTACTCAGAGTTGAAATTAGAATTAAAGAAACTTGTTTGAGCGAAATATGAGCCTATTTGCAAATTTTGGCTTGTGTTTTAGGCTGATATTAGATAATATTAAGTAGTTGTCATACTGTCTCCTTAGTGTAATGGATATCACGTAAGATTCCGGTTCTTGAGATGGGGGTTCGATTCCCTCAGGAGACATTAAAAAGAGCGTGGAACAACGAGTCTAAAGAAGAGCGTGGAGCAGCAACACGTCTAGAGAGTACGAATTAATCCGCTCTAATATACATTGATAAAGGGGTCAGGGTTTTATCCTGGCTCCTTTTACCTGTATAATCAAAAACAGATATAAAAAAAGTGAAAAATAAAACAAAAAGACAATAAAAAGTTTGACCTTTATTGACCAAAAGAGTAAAATAAGGGTAGAAACTCATTGAAACTGATTCTTTAGAATGAGTATGATACAATCATTAGGAAACAAATTAGAGGAGGAATACTTCATGAACTTAGTACCTACAGTTATTGAACAATCATCAAGAGGTGAACGCGCCTACGATATTTACTCACGTTTATTAAAAGACCGTATTATCATGTTAAGCGGACAAATTGATGACGATGTAGCTAATTCAGTTATTGCACAATTGCTCTTTTTAGATGCACAAGACCCAGAGAAAGATATCTATATTTACATCAACTCTCCTGGTGGTAGTGTGACAGCCGGCTTTGCTATTTATGACACGATGAACTTTATTAAATCTGATGTTCAAACGATTGCAATGGGAATGGCTGCTTCAATGGGAAGTTTCCTATTAACAGCTGGAGCAAAAGGCAAACGTTTTGCATTGCCGAATGCAGAAATTATGATTCACCAACCATTAGGCGGAGCACAAGGACAAGCAACTGAAATTGAAATTGCTGCTCGCCACATCTTAAAAACACGTGAACGTTTAAATAAAATTTTATCTGACAGAACTGGGCAACCCATCGAAGTTATTGAACGTGATACAGATCGTGATAACTATATGTCTGCAGAAGATGCAAAAGCATATGGTCTGATCGATGAAGTAATGGAAAATAACGCAGAACTACCAGGTAAATAGATTAGTGAATAAAGGAGACCTTTTCCATTAAATTGGAGAGTGGTCTCCTTTTTCATTGTAAAAAGAATGTTTTTCATTTGCACGGATTCCAAGTATACTATTAAGTATCACTAATAGGAGGTAATATGATGGATATTAGCAAGATCAAAGCAGATAAAGTCAATACAACTTATGGATTTAAAATTGGTAAAGAAAGTGCACCAGTTAAAGTGATCGAATTTATTAATTTGCGTTGCCCGTACTGCAAAAAATGGTATGTTGATTCTAAAGATGTATTGACTGACTATGTGCACGAAGGAAAAGTCCAACGCATCATTAAATTATTTGATAAAGAAAAACCCAGTTTGAAAAAAGGGAATGTCGTTCATCATTATCTGGACTACAAAAATCCGGAAGATGCATTGATTGAAATAGATTACTTTCTTGCTCATCAAGATGAATGGGGAAATCTAGCCGATTTAGATCAAGTGGCAGAATATGTGGTTGAAAAACGCGGATTGACTCACCAACCTAATGAAATTGAAATCAATGGAATCATTCATGAAGCTGACGATGCTAATGTAGTATTTGTTCCATCCGTATTCATTGGAGACCATGTCTTCGATGAGCATATCACTCCTGTGGAATTAAAAGAGTTGATTGATTTAGAATACGCCAAAAAGAACTCTTGAAACCCAGCCATAAATAAGTAACACATTTGTCAAAAAGGACTGAGAAACGGTTCGTTTTACACTCCTGGACATAAAGAAAGAAGTGGTAAAAACCGCTTCTTTATGTCTAAGGTTTGTCAAAAGGACTACCCATATCGAATTAACTCAGTAATGAGAGATTCTTGAATTAATAGGTTGCATCTTGTCCCAAGAATTGGTAGAATACAACTGTAAGAGATAAAACAGACGAGGGAAGTTCTGTAAAATGTAGAATGAAGAGCATGATTAAAAATCAAATGTCTTTATGCATTTTAATCTCTTTGTTTTTTTTGATATAGAGGGTCGCTAAACGGCTAACGTGGACGAAAAACGACCCGCTTAGAAAGAGGTGGCTCATGGAAGAGGTTTTGTCTGTTATAGAAAAAGTAGCTCCTGACGTAATAGACACTCTAAAAGAGAGACACCGAATTTTGAGGAATATCTATTTGTTAGGACCAATCGGAAGACGAGTGCTCGCTGACAAAATAGGTATATCTGAAAGAAGTTTACGTACGGAAGTGGAAGTGTTGAAAAAACAACGTCTTTTATTTTCTACAAAATCAGGAATGTTGCTTACTCCTTATGGAGAAGAAACGTATCGATCACTAGATCACTTAATGGGACAAAAATTAGGCATGCGCGATAAGGAAAAAAATCTAGCGATTTACTTCCAAATTGAGCAATGCGTTATTGTGTCAGGTGACCTTGACAGTCAGTCAAAGGTTATTGCTGATTTGAGTAGAGCGACTTTTGAAACATTGGATTTTCTATTACCAGAAGGCAAAAATATTATCGCCGTGATGGGTGGAACAACAATGGCGGCAGTAGCCAACCGCATTGATGAAAGTCTTTCTAAAAATCGAGAATTGTTTTTTGTGCCTGCGAGAGGCGGGCTGGGAGAGTCTGTAGATATACAAGCAAACTCAATCAGTGCAAGACTTGCTGAAGTCACAGGAGGCAAAAATCAAGCTCTGTATGTACCAGAACAAGTCGGCAAAGAAACGTATGAGTTTTTATTGCAAGAACCCAGCGTGAAGAAGACGTTAGATTTGATAAAACTGGCAAATTGTGTAATCTATAGTATAGGAGACGCAGGACATATGGCAAAGCGACGAGGACTTGATGATGAGACACTCGCGCTTCTTAAAGAAAAAGCAGCAGTTGCTGAATCTTTCGGAGAATTTTACAATGCTGAAGGTGAAGTGGTGTATAAAATCCCACGCATCGGTATGCAATCCAGCAAGTTAACGACCGTACCTAGTGCGATTATTGTGGCGGCTGGAGAATCGAAAGCTGAAGCGATCAAAGCTTATATGAAAAACGCACCCTCGCAAACTTGGCTAATCACTGATGAAGGTGCTGCAAACCAGATTTTAAAAGGGATTACCCTTTAAAATAAATAAATTTTCGATTTTCTAAAGGAGGAAATCTTGTTATGTCAGTAAAAGTAGGTATTAATGGTTTCGGACGTATTGGTCGTCTAGCATTCCGTCGTATTCAAGAATTAGAAGGTATTGAAGTAGTTGCGGTAAACGACTTAACAGATCCAAAAATGTTAGCTCACTTATTAAAATATGATACAACTCAAGGACGTTTCAATGGAGACGTTGAAGTTAAAGATGGCGCGTTTACAGTAAATGGTAAAGACGTTAAAGTATTAAGCAACCGTAACCCAGAAGAACTTCCATGGGGCGAACTTGGAGTAGAAATCGTATTAGAATGTACTGGTTTCTTCACTACTCAAGAAAAAGCTGAATTACACATCAAAGCAGGAGCTAAAAAAGTTGTTATCTCTGCACCAGCAACTGGTGACATGAAAACAATCGTTTACAATGTAAACCACGAAACTCTTGACGGTTCTGAAACAGTTATTTCAGGTGCTTCTTGTACTACTAACTGTTTAGCTCCTATGGCTCAAGTACTAAATGACAAATTTGGTATTGAATTAGGATTAATGACAACTATCCACGCTTACACAGGTGACCAAAATACATTAGATGCTCCACATCCAAAAGGCGACTTCCGTCGTGCTCGTGCTGCAGCAGCTAACATTATCCCTAATACAACTGGTGCTGCTAAAGCAATTGGTGAAGTATTACCAGAATTAAAAGGTAAATTAGATGGAGCTGCACAACGTGTTCCAGTTGCAGCAGGTTCATTAACTGAATTACAAACTGTATTGAAAAAATCAGTTACTGCTGAAGAAGTAGACGCAGCAATGAAAGCAGCAGCTAACGAATCTTACGGATATACTGAAGATGCAATTGTTTCTTCTGATATCTTAGGAATGTCATTTGGTTCATTATACGATGCAACTCAAACGAAAGTTATCACTGTTGGTGACAAACAAATCGTTAAAACTGTTGCTTGGTATGACAATGAAATGTCATACACTTCACAATTGATTCGTACTTTAGAATACTTTGCAAAACTGTAATTTAACGAATAGCAATTTCTTGTTAGGAGTATAAATTTACAATGATAAGCGGGGAAGCGACGCGCTTCTCCGCTTTTTTAATTGTTAAAGCATTTAGTAAGGGATACTAAGGAGGATTTTAACATGGCAAAAAAAGCTGTTACAGATTTAGATTTAAAAGATAAAGTTGTTTTAGAACGTGCTGATTTTAACGTTCCTATGAAAGATGGTAAAATCACGAATGACAACCGTATCCAAGCTGCTCTTCCAACAATCAACTACATTTTGGAACAAGGCGGAAAATTGGTTCTTTTCTCTCATTTAGGAAAAATCAAAACTGAAGAAGACAAAGCAGACAAAACTTTAAAACCTGTTGCAGAACGATTGAGTGAACTTCTTGGGAAAGAAGTGAAATTCGTTCCTGAAACACGTGGAAAAGAATTAGAAGATGCCATTGCTGCACTAAAATCAGGCGAAGTTTTGATGTTTGAAAACACTCGTTTTGAAGATTTAGACGGTAAAAAAGAAAGCAAAAACGATCCTGAACTTGGAAAATATTGGGCAAGCTTAGGCGATGTATTCGTAAACGATGCATTCGGAACAGCTCACCGCGCTCATGCTTCTAACGTAGGAATCGCAACTCACTTAGAAACAGCAGCTGGTTATTTGATGGACAACGAAATCAAATTTATCGGTGGCGCTGTAGACGCACCAAAACGTCCATTCGTAGCTATCTTAGGTGGAGCGAAAGTAAGCGATAAAATCGGTGTTATCGAAAACTTATTAGATAAAGCGGATAAAGTCTTGATTGGTGGAGGTATGGCTTATACTTTCTACGCAGCACAAGGAATTGAAATTGGTAAATCATTAGTCGAAGAAGACAAAATTGAATTGGCCAAAGAATTACTTGCAAAAGCTGGCGATAAGTTAGTATTGCCTATCGACAATGTTACAGCTGCAGAATTCAGCAATGATGTAGCAACTGAAGTTCATGAAGGACCAGTTCCTGAAGGACAAATGGGATTAGACATTGGACCTAAAACAATTGAACTATTCAAAGAAGCATTAGAAGGCGCTCAAACGGTTGTATGGAATGGACCAATGGGAGTATTCGAAATGTCGAACTTTGCTAATGGGACGATTGGTGTATGTAAAGCATTAGCTGAATTAGAAGATGCTATTACAATCATCGGTGGTGGAGATTCTGCCGCAGCAGCTCAACAATTAGGCTACGCAGATGAATTTACACACATTTCAACTGGTGGCGGAGCTTCATTAGAGTATTTAGAAGGAAAAGAATTGCCAGGATTGGCAGCTATTTCGGATAAATAAGATTCGTCTTTAAGCTGATTGAGATCCAAAATTTATGAAAGAAGGTTTTAGAATGCGTAAACCAATTATTGCAGGAAACTGGAAAATGAACAAAACTGCTGCAGAAGCACGTGAATTTGTTGAAGAAGTAAAAGGAAAAATTCCTTCTGCTGATGTAGTAGATTCAGTAGTAGGAGCTCCTACATTATTCTTACACGATTTAGTAAAAGCTGCAGAAGGAACTGATTTGAAGATTGCTGCTCAAAACTGCTACTTTGAAGAAGAAGGAGCATTCACTGGTGAAGTGAGCCCTAAAGCTTTAAGTGATATCGGTGTTAGCTACGTTATTATCGGACACTCTGAACGTCGTGAGTACTTCCACGAAACAGATGAAGATATCAACAAAAAAGCACACGCTATTTTCAAAAATAGTATGACACCTATCTTCTGTTGTGGAGAAACTCTTGAGCAATATGAAGCAGGAGAAACAAACGATTTAGTTGCTAACCAAGTAAAAGCTGGACTAAAAGGCTTAACTGAAGGTCAAGTAAGTGAAATCGTGATTGCTTATGAACCAATCTGGGCAATCGGAACTGGTAAAACAGCTACATCTGAACAAGCAAATGCCACTATTTCTGTTATTCGTGAAACAGTAGCAAAAGAATTTTCTCGTGAAGCAGCTGACGCTGTACGTATTCAATATGGTGGTAGTGTTAAGCCTGCAAACATTGCAGAATTAATGGACCAACCTGATGTTGATGGAGCATTAGTCGGTGGAGCAAGTTTAGAAACAGATTCTTTCTTAGCGTTATTGGAGGCTAATAAATAATGAGTAAATCACCAGTAGCTATCATTATTCTAGATGGTTTCGGTTGTCGTACAGAGACTATGGGTAATGCAGTAGCTCAAGCAAATAAACCAAACTTTGATCGCTATATGGAAACTTATCCTCATGCCACTTTAAAAGCATCTGGTTTGGATGTTGGATTACCAGAAGGACAAATGGGAAACTCTGAAGTTGGTCATACCAACATTGGAGCTGGACGTATTGTGTATCAAAGTTTGACGCGTATCGATAAAGCTATAGAAGATGGCGATTTTCAAACGAATCCAGTATTGAACAGTACAATGAATCAAGCGATTGAAATGAACTCAAGTCTTCATTTATTTGGTTTATTATCAGATGGTGGAGTTCACAGTCACATCAATCATTTGATCGCTTTGTTGAAAACCGCTAAAGAAAAAGGCGTTCCAAATGTGTACGTACATGCTTTCTTAGATGGTCGCGATGTAGCTCCTGACTCTGGTTTAGGCTATGTGGAACAATTGGAAAAAGCAATGAAAGAGATTGGTATCGGAGAAATCGCTACTGTTTCTGGACGCTTTTATGCAATGGACCGTGACAAACGTTGGGAACGTGTAGAAAAAGCCTACAACGCTATTTTCCATGGCAAAGGAAACTTTGCTGATTCTGCTGTAGATGCAGTGAAAAACAGCTATGAATTAGGTAAAATGGATGAATTTGTAATGCCTACAGTTATCCAAAAAAATGGAAAACCTGTAGCAACAGTTGAAGATAACGATGCAATTCTATTCTTTAACTTCCGTCCAGACCGTGCGATCCAATTGTCAAATGCGGTAACAGACGAAGAATGGGATCATTTTGATCGTGGAAATCGTCCGAGCAACGTTCTTTTAGTAACGATGACTCTTTACAATGCCAGCATCAAAGCTGAAGTTGCCTTCCCGCCAATCGCATTGAAAAATGTTTTGGGAGAAGTATTATCTAGTCATGGATTACAACAATTGCGTATTGCCGAAACTGAAAAATATCCTCACGTTACTTTCTTTATGAATGGTGGACGTAATGAGGAATTTGAAGGAGAAAGCCGAATCTTGATTCCTTCTCCTAAAGTAGAAACGTACGATTTAAAACCTGAAATGAGTGCATATGAAGTAACCGATGCATTGGTTGCAGATATTGAAGCAGATAAACAAGATGCAATCATCTTGAACTTTGCTAATCCAGACATGGTTGGTCATTCCGGAATGTTAGAACCAACTATCAAGGCTATTGAAGCAGTTGATGAGAATTTGGGACGTGTCGTTGACGCTATTATTGAAAAAGGCGGTTATGCTGTTATTTTCGCTGATCACGGAAATGCAGATACAATGATCACACCAACTGGGGAACCACATACAGCACATACAACAGTGCCAGTACCAGTAATCGTCACTAAAAAGGGTGCAGAATTACGCAAGGACGGCCGTCTTGCAGATGTTGCTCCTACTATGTTAGATTTACTGAATATTGAAAAACCAGCAGAAATGACTGGGGAATCTTTAATCGTTAAAGATTAAAGAAAACCTGCGTAATCGTGGGATACTAGTTGCAAACCACATTAAAATTAACTAAACTGAACTTGAACGAGAAAGTTGTTCATGGTTCTATTTGATAACTCAAAGGAGAGAAAAAAAATGCCATTTATTACAGATATTTTAGCAAGAGAAGTTTTAGACTCACGCGGTAACCCTACAATTGAAGTTGAAGTTTACACAGAAAGCGGTGCTTTTGGTCGCGGAATGGTACCTTCAGGAGCTTCAACAGGAGAACACGAAGCACATGAATTACGTGATGGAGACAAAGACCGTTATTTAGGTAAAGGTGTTCAAAAAGCTGTAGATAACGTAAACAACATTATCTCAGAAGCAATCATCGGTTTCGATGTTCGTGATCAAATGGCTATCGATAAAGCTATGATCGACTTAGACGGAACTCCAAACAAAGCTAAATTAGGAGCTAACGCTATTTTAGGTGTTTCTATTGCTGTTGCTCGTGCAGCTGCTGACTACCTAGATGTTCCTTTATACCAATATTTAGGTGGATTCAATACTAAAGTATTGCCAACACCAATGATGAACATCATTAATGGTGGATCTCACTCTGATGCTCCAATCGCATTCCAAGAGTTCATGATCTTACCAGTTGGAGCTCCAACTTTCAAAGAAGCTTTACGTTGGGGAGCAGAAATCTTCCATGCATTGAAATCAATCTTAAGCGGACGTGGTTTAGAAACTTCAGTTGGGGATGAAGGTGGATTCGCACCTCGTTTCGAAGGAACTGAAGACGGAGTAGAAACTATCCTTGAAGCTATCAAAAAAGTAGGTCTAGAACCAGGTAAAGACGTTTACCTTGGATTTGACTGTGCTTCTTCTGAATTCTACGAAGACGGTGTTTACAACTACGCTAAATTTGAAGGCGAAAACGGTGCTAAACGTACTGCTGCTGAACAAGTTGACTACTTGGAAGAATTAGTAAATAAATACCCAATCATTTCTATTGAAGACGGTATGGATGAAAACGACTGGGAAGGTTGGAAACTATTGACTGAACGCTTAGGCGATAAAGTTCAATTAGTTGGTGATGACCTATTCGTTACAAACACTGAAATCTTAGCTAAAGGTATTTCACAAGATATCGGTAACTCAATTCTAATCAAAGTTAACCAAATCGGTTCTTTAACTGAAACATTTGATGCAATTGAAATGGCTAAAAAAGCTGGTTACACTGCTGTAATCTCTCACCGTTCTGGTGAAACTGAAGATTCAACAATTGCTGATATCTCAGTAGCTACAAACGCTGGTCAAATCAAAACTGGTTCATTAAGCCGTACTGACCGTATCGCTAAATACAACCAATTGTTACGTATTGAAGACCAATTAGGCGAATTAGCTGAATACCAAGGTTTACAAGCTTTCTACAACCTAAAAAACAAATAATTTAACCGTGTTTTCTGTTTAAGTTAGTTAGACTGTTGAGAAAATTTTATAGTCATCTCATTCTACAATTGGTAGAGTGAGATGGCTTTTTTTGTTCTTAAGAGAGGAGCAAAAGAAGGTTCTCCATCTTCTGGCGTTGGTAAAGAAATTTCTTCCGGCCTACGGGGTTGCTTATGGAAATCCATGGGAACCGCCTTGAGCCGAAACCCGCGTCTCCAGGCTTGCAAGCATCAAACTAAGCGTAACGGCTAAAGCCTAACGCTAAGTAATTTGCCATGATTGTTGTTGCTTCAGCAACTTACAAGCATGGTATGCGAAGCGCAGCGTAGAACTTATTGCATCTTCTTTCATGGCTATAAGCAACCCCATAGTCCTCCAGAAATTTCTAGCATGCGTTTCTAAAAGGTTTTGAATTAAACGAAAATTTAGTTTTTACTTATCAACGTCAAATCTTGTAGAACCCAAAAGAACGCAGACCGATTTGGCTCTGCGTTCTTTTGGGTTTTGCAATTATTGTAATTCATGACAAACTATTTTGTAAAAACGTTCATTTCCTGTCTGGTTTCTTGTACGATCTGATTCACTCTTGCAAATGAAAACATCATTGATAATGTAGAGAACAATAAATACAGCGGCAAGAGTTGAACTGTTAAAATATTAAACAGATAACCCAAAATTGGCGGCATGAAAGTACTTCCGATATTAAACTACAAACAAATCTACCAGCAGTAATGCCATGAAAAATAGAGAAGCAAACTTTGCTCCTGTCACTGGGGAGGATACCTTTCTGCGATAATGATGGAATTTTTTGTAGATGATAAATAAGTAGTGTAAGGGAGAATAAATGACCTTTAAAGAAAAGCTTGTTAGAATAAAAGTAAGTAAATATTCAGAATAAGAGAAGGTGGTAAAATGACAAATGAAAAATGGTGGGAAGAAGCGATAATTTATCAAGTTTATCCAAGAAGTTTCCAAGACACCAATGAAGATGGATTTGGTGACATTACAGGGATTATCAAGCGATTAGATTACATTCAATCCCTCGGAGTCAATACATTATGGATTACACCTATGGTTATGTCTAATCAAGAGGACAATGGTTATGATGTCATAGACTTCAAGCAAGTTGATCCCTTATTTGGGACGGAAGAACAAGGAAAGCAATTGATTGATGAAACTCATAAACGGGGGTTAAAGCTAATATACGATTTTCCTTTGCATCATACATCCACAGAACATCCCTGGTTTAAAGAAGCTTTAAAAGGGAAAGACAACCCTTATCGTGACTATTATATTTGGGCGGATACACCTGAAGGGAAAGAGTATCCTTCGAATTGGACAGCAGAATTAGGCGAAACGGTTTGGACAAAAGAAGACAATGGCGAGCAGTTTTATCTGCATTTATTTATGCAAAGTATGGCTGATTTAAATTGGGATAATCCACAGTTGCGTAAAGAAATGTTGGGAGTCTTAGACTATTGGATTGAACAGGGCATTGATGGTTTTCGATTAGACGCGTTTATTTATTTATCTGTGGATAAAAATTTCCCCGATCACCCAGATGAAAAGGGACCGGGTACAGAAATGGTAGAATATGGAAAAAAACTGGATAGCTACCTCCATGAAATCAACTCTGCTGTAAAGCAGCACGAAAAAGAAATTCTTTTAATGGGGGAAGCGACTAGTGCAGACGCTGAAATTACACGGCAATATACCGATCCGGATAAGGATAGAGTAGATAAAATTATTACGCTGAAGCATTTTCCAGAAAAAACGGATCAATTGGACGACAGATTAAATAAAGAGATGCAATGGGCACCGTTAGATTTAAGAGCGTTCAAACAGAATCAAAAAGAATTTCAAGAAGCGGTTTCTGAAAAGGGAGGGCCGATTTTATTTTGGAACAACCATGATGAACCTCGGCATCAACACAAGTATGGGAACACTACAGTTTATAGAAACAACAGCCAAATGATGACAGCAGCCTTATTGTATTTACAAAAAGGGATTCCGATTATCTATTATGGAGAAGAAATAGGGATGAGGAATTTTATTTATGACGATGCGAAAGAAATGGACGATGAAAAGGCTAGTGAATTTTATAAAGAAGCGGAAAAGCTTGGTTGGAGCCATGACAAAATCATGCTGCATTTGAGTCTGACTTCTCGCGCTACTTCTAGAGGGATCATGCAGTGGGAAGACAGTGAAAAAATAGGGTTTACTGAAAGAAACACTCCTTGGACCCTGTACAATCGAGAAAAGCATTATAATGTCTTGCAACAAGAGGAAGACGAACAAAGTATTCTCCAATTTTATCGAAAATTGATTGCTTTAAAGAAAAAAGAATTGTTTACACATGGGAATTACAGGTTGTATGATTCGCCAGAAACGTTGTTTATTTATGAAAGGTCATTCAGAGAGAAAAAAGGATGGGTGTATTGTAATTTTTCGGATAAGGAAGAAACACTAAAGATGAGCAGTGAATGTGCAGCAGCGGAAGTCATTTTGGCGAATAAAGGCAATCGAGTAGATGACAGGAAGTTAGAGCTCGGCCCATATGGAGTAGTCGTTTTATATGAAATAAACGGATGACAGAAGTGTGGTCGTACAGCTATAAAAAACTCGAAACAGCTATAAAAAACTCGAAACTCTGCTAGTAATTTTGAACGAGTTATGTTAAAGTGAATGATAGAAGAAAAGCTAGACGGGAGGGCAATGAAGTTGTACAATACACTTTTAATTGCTGAATTAATCGTATCTGTGTTACTGATTATTATTGTTGCCATGCAGCCAAGCAAAACAAACAGTGCTTCCAGTGCCTTAAGTGGAGGAGCAGAACAATTATTTGGAAAACAAAAATCACGTGGATTTGAAGCTGTGTTAAAACGGATCACAATAGTTCTAGGAACGTTGTTTATCGTGTTAGCTCTTGCTTTAGCATACTTATCCGCAAATTAAATACTTAAAAAGCTGCCTATATGTTAAGGCAGCTTTTTTTATATTCGTACTATCAACATCACCAATCAATCGCAGCAAACCTTTTTAGTGTATTGATAGGAATATGGTGCAATTTCAAGTAAAATAAAAGTATCAGAAAGAAAGCAGGAGACATTACATGAGAGATAGATCGTTTTATTTTAAAGGTGGAGAAAAGGCTGTACTGTTGTTTCATGCATACAGCAGTACGCCAAATGACGTTCGTATGTTAGGGCGCGCTTTAGAGAAAGAACATTATACGGTTTACAGTCCCACATTCAGTGGTCATGGGACGGATGATCTAGAAACGGTATTAGATCATTCACCCCAAGAGTGGGTAAAGGATGCTAAAAAAGCCTTGCAATTTTTAAGAGATGAAGGACATCAAGAAGTTGTGGCATTCGGTTTGTCGTTAGGCGGCATTATAGCCACTAAATTGATGCTGGAGGAAGATTTACTGGCTAGTGGTACATTTAGTTCACCTGCTATCCATAATGAAACCTCGAACGTTAGAAAAGAGTTTTTGAACTTAATGAAGATTTTAAAGCAAAAAAAAGGGGAATCAACAGAAGCCATCCAAGAACGACTTCCTGAATTAGAAGATAAGCTGGACAAACAATTGGCGGGTATTCGTGATATGGTAGATGAAATGGCTTCTCATTACGGAAATGTGGAGAAAAATATCTTTATCGGTCAAGCGGGAAAAGACGAATTGATCGATAGCAACATTGCGTATGAATTGAGAGATGCATTTACTAATGCTGATGTTGATTTTCACTGGTACGAAAATAGTCCGCATGCAGTAACAGTAGGGCCAGAACGTAAGGAATTAGAACAAGACGTACTTAACTTCCTAACTGCATTGCAGTGGAACGGGGGATAATCAATGACAAGTAAAGAAGTCTTAAAACAAGCAATTTTAGTTTATATGAATGAGCACAAAGCGGTGTCGTTTGAAATCAAAGATTTAAGTGAAGGTTTAAATAAAGGCAGTGCGAAAGATTTTAAAGAATTGGTCACTACAGTGGCTGAAATGGAACGAGAAGGGCAGCTTTTTCTTACTCGCAGCGGGAAATTGAAATTACCTAAACAAGATCCGGTATTGTCAGGAGTTTTTAGAGCGAGTGATAGAGGATTTGGGTTTGTATCGATCGAAGATGAAGAAGTGGATATCTATATTCCGCCTAATCGAACCAATTTTGCCTTAGATGGAGATAAAGTCAGTGTCGATATCGTTAATCCTGCAGAACCTTGGAATGACAAAGGGCCTGAAGGGAAAATCACGGCTATTTTAGAGCGCAACTTGACTCAGTTAGTAGGCGAATTCTGGGCTTATAGTGATGAAGGTATTGAAGAAACTGGATTATATGGTTACGTTGATCCTAGAGATAAAAAGCTCAACAGTTATCGAGTATTTATCAAAGCGGAAGGGGTAAAACCAGTAGATGGGTCAGTCGTCATTGTAGAAATTACCCACTATCCGGATCATGAATACACTCAAAGCATGCAGGGACTAGTTAAAAAAGTCATTGGGCATAAAAATGATCCTGGTGTGGATATTTTATCGATTGTTTACGACAATGGGATTCCAACAGAGTTTTCTCCAGCTGCACTGAAACAAGCGGATGCAGTACCGGATAAGATCTCTGATAAAGACATTGAAGGCAGGAAAGATTTACGGAATGAAGTCGTCATCACCATTGACGGCGCTGATGCCAAGGACTTGGATGACGCTGTAACGGTACGTCGCTTAGAAAATGGAAATTATCATTTAGGAGTCCATATTGCGGATGTTTCCTACTATGTAACAGAAGATTCACCATTAGATGGGGATGCTTTTGAACGTGCAACAAGTGTTTACTTAACGGATCGTGTTATCCCTATGTTGCCGCAACGTTTATCAAATGGAATCTGTTCATTGCATCCAAATGTGGATAGATTGACTATGAGCTGTGAAATGGAAATTGATTCTCATGGGGAAATCGTCAGTCACGAGATTTTCCAAAGTGTGATCCGTTCTTACCGCCGAATGACGTATTCAGACGTGAACGCTATTTTGATGGATAAAGATCCTGAAGTACGCGAAAAAAATGCTGATTTATTGGATATGTTTGAATTGATGGACGAATTACATCACATTCTTGAAAATCGACGTGTGCATAGAGGAGCTATTGATTTTGATTCTTCCGAAGCACAAATTGTAGTCGATGAATCGGGGCATCCATTAGATGTTGTGGTTCGTGAACGCGGTGTGGGCGAGCGATTGATCGAATCATTCATGCTGGCTGCAAATGAGACCGTTTCTGCACATTATTCTAAAATGGATCTTCCGCTAATTTATCGTGTACATGAACAACCAGACAGTGATCGCATGCAAAAATTCATGGAGTTTGTAACAGCATTCGGAATCAGTATGAGGGGTTCAAGTTCAAACGTCACACCAATAGCGTTGCAAAACGTGCTAAAAGAAGTAAAAGACAAGCCTGAAGAAGCCGTTATTTCGACTATGATGTTACGGAGTATGAAACAAGCTAAGTATGATGTGGAGCCTTTAGGACATTATGGTTTAGCGGCTGAATATTATTCTCACTTTACATCGCCTATTCGACGTTACCCTGATTTGATTTTACACCGTCTGATTCGTGCCTATGAAGAAAATGGTACCGGAACAGCTGAAAAGAAAAAATGGGAAGGTATGCTGACGGAAATCGCTGAGCAAAGTTCGAAAATGGAACGACGAGCTGTAGATGCTGAACGTGAAACCGACTCGATGAAAAAAGCGGAATTTATGGCAGATAAAGTTGGAGAAATTTACGAAGGTGTCATTGGATCAGTGGTTAAATTTGGTCTGTTTGTAGAACTTCCTAATACGATCGAGGGCTTGGTCCACATTTCAACTATGCGTGATGACTATTTTAACTTTATCCCAGAACAATTGATGCTGATCGGAGAGCGTACAGGGGTTGTTTACCGTATTGGTCAAAAAGTTAAAATCAAAGTGACCAAAGCAGATCCTGAATTACGCGAAATCGATTTTGAATTGATCTCAGATCCTGAACTGGAAGTAAAAGCAGATCCGAGTCAAACTCAAAAAGGAAAACACAAAAAGCGTGATACGAAACGCCCTTCTAAAGAACAGCATAGAAGAGGCAAAAAAACAGCGACTGAAAAAGGGAAAAAATCTTCAAGAGACAAAACGAAAAAGAATCAACCTTTCTATAAAGATGTTGCGAAAAAGAAAGGAAAGAAAAAAGGTAAAAAATGAGTGAAGGAGGCAAAGGATTATGCCAAAAGGCAGCGGAAAAGTTCTTGCCCAAAATAGAAAAGCAAGACATGATTATGCCATTGTAGATACCATTGAGGCTGGAATTGTTCTGAAAGGGACAGAGATTAAATCGATACGAGCCGCCCGCATCAACTTAAAAGATGGGTATGCTACTATTCGAAATGGCGAGGTTTATCTTCAAAATGTGCACATTAGTCCATACGAACAAGGAAATGTATTCAATCATGATCCGGTTCGTACGCGCAAATTGTTGATGCACAAAAAACAAATCGCTCGTTTGATTGGGGAAACCAAATCTAGTGGTTATACATTGATTCCGTTAAAAGTGTACATCAAGGATGGGTATGCCAAAGTATTGATCGGTCTCGCTAAAGGGAAGAAAAAATACGATAAACGTGAAGACCTGAAGCGGAAAGATCAAAAACGAGAAATAGACAGAGCTATGAAAGCACGTTAGAAATAGCAGCATGAAAAATCTGAGAGTTAGGGGAAATATCCCGGCTTTCAGATTTTTTAATTTATCCACTGACACAATGTTGTATATTTCGTGAGATATAACGGTTTAGACTTATCTTACATAATAGCTTATTTCGACCACTTATTTAGAGGAAAAATAGTAGGATATGAGATGAAACGTTTGACAGGTGAGCTGATTTTTTATGCTTATTTTTTGTAATCGCTATCATTTTTGTGTACGCTTATCATGGAGACATAAAAAAGAAAGGGCTGATTGGGTGATGAAGATAAGAGTAAAAAGAGCTCTGGCTGGTTTGTTTTTAGCAGGAGCTTTAGGGGCAGCTGGTTGTGGAAACAATGATTCCGGTGAATCTGGTCAGGAAAATGCAGGAGACTCAGGAGAAAAGGTTTTGACGGTATCGATAGAGGAAATTTATTCAGATTATTTTGAGTCCATAAAAGGCGACTTTGAAGAAGAACATGATGTGACAGTAGAATTTGTTTTCCGTGAGCAATTAGAGCAGGCAGAAGCCTTGCCTTTAGATGGTCCGGCTGGAATTGGACCAGATGTGATGATGATTCCTTATGATCGAATCGGCCAATTGGCTCAACAAGGGCACTTGGCTACTGTAACAGTACCAGATGACGGGCGTTTTAATGATACGGATATTCAACAAGTCACTGTGGATGACCAGATTTATGGCATACCATACTTATTGGAAACATTAGTCCTTTATTACAACAAAGATTTGGTAGAAACAGAGCCTACTACATTTGAAGATTTAGAAGCACTGATGCAAAATGAAGAATACAATTTTGATATAGAAGAGGGAAAAAATACCGGCTTCTTAGCCAATTGGCTTGATTTCTATTATTCATATGGATTGTTTGCAGGCTACGGGGGTTATATATTTGGCGATGAAGGCACAGATCCGACAGACGTTGGCTTGAACAATGAAGGGTCTGTTGAAGCATTGGAGTACCTTACTGAATGGTATGCACAATGGCCACAAGGAATGCAGGATGAGGGAACAGTGGGAGACTTTATAGATACTTCATTTATCGATGGAAAAACAGCTGCGGTCATTAATGGGCCTTGGGGAGCTGCTAATTATGAAGAAGGCGGAGTAAACTTCGGAGTAACGACGATCCCTACTTTACCCAATGGGGAGAACTATCAACCTTTTGCTGGAGGCAGGGGATGGGTCATCAGTAACTACTCGGAAGATATAGAATTGTCACAGGCATGGTTGGAATACATCACAACACATGACAACCAACTAGCGTTCTATGAAATGGTTCAACAAATTCCAGCAAATATAGAAACTAGACAAGTTTTGCTTGAAGAAGGAACAGAAGTAGAAGCTGCTGTTGTTGAACAATACGAAAATGCTAATCCGATGCCAAATATTCCACAAACTGCAGAAGTATGGGACAATGCTAAAAATATGATTTTTGATACTGTATCTGGAAATAAATCAGCTGAAGAATCTGCTAATGATACCGTTGAAGTGATTCAACAACTGATTGAGCAGAAATACGAGTGAGCCATTTAGAATAAAATGAAGATTTAAATGATAGGTTAAACAGACCACTAGCATCTGTTGGGTACTTTCCAAGCAGGTGTTAGCGGTTTTAGATTTTTAGTGTGCTGGCTTTACTTTCAAGTGCCAAGGACAATATTGTGCTTTTTTAACGGTTATGTGATAAAGTAGGAAAAAGAAAATGTGTATGTATCAATTTAATGTAAAGACAATCGATCAAGAAACAGTTTCCCTGTTTGAATACAAAGGAAAAGCGTTGTTGATTGTGAATAGGGCTAGTGAATGTGGACTGGCTCCACAGCTGGAAGGGTTGCAAGAACTGCATCAAACTATCAAACAAGAGTTTTAACGTACTAGTTTTTTTTCCTATCAATCCATGAACCAAGAACTGTTAGAAGGACAAGAGATTGCTGCTTTTTATTCTACTCAATATGGGGTTACTTTCCTTTGTTTGAAAGGGTATTGGTGAATGGTGCGAAAGCTCATCCGTTATATCAATATTTAGTGAATGAAACAAAAAGGAAGAAAAAAATGGAGTTACACGAAGTTTTTAATTGGGCGAGATGGAGAAATTATGGAACGATTCGCATCTCTGACGACTCCAGAAAAGATTGAAGATTCTATTGTTGAAGCTTTGGCAGTACCTGAATAAATCTATCCAAAGAGCAAACGAAAAAACTACAGCCGTAGTTTTTTTGTTTTTTTATCAACAGGTAACCAGAACAATGCTATACTAATTGGTATAGGTGAAAAAGAAAGGGGCGGTTGAAATGGAAATGAAAAATAAATATTTAACGATGTTGGCAAAAGAATACCCGACGATCGGATCAACGACTTCTGAAATCATCAATCTAGAAGCCATAATGAATTTACCCAAAGCAACAGAACACTATGTTAGTGATATCCACGGGGAATATGATGCATTTCAACATGTCCTGCGAAATGGTTCGGGAAATATCAAAGAAAAGATTGGAGAGATTTTTACTGATCGATTGACCCAAAAAGAAATGAACACGTTAGCGACAGTAATCTATTATCCAGAAGAAAAAACGGAAGATATCATGAAAACTTTTGAAACGGAAGAAGAAGCACGTGAGTGGTATCGCATCACTATCTCTAGACTAATTGAATTGTGCCGATTTGTTGGCTCCAAGTACACTCAATCAAAAGTACGGAAATCCTTGCCAGAGGAATTCTCTTATATTACAGAGGAATTGCTTTTTAAAGATGGGACCTTTTCAAATAAAGATAATTATTACAGTGAGATCATCGATAGTATCATCTCATTGGACAGAGGGAAAGAGTATATTACAGCATTGTCCTATTTGATCCAACGTTTAGTTGTTGACCACTTGCATGTGGTGGGAGATATTTACGATAGAGGTCCTTATCCGGATAAAATTATTGATGCTTTGATCCGCCATCATTCCGTTGACATTCAATGGGGAAACCACGATATTTTATGGATCGGAGCTGCTTCTGGTTCAGAAGTGTGTATGGCAAATGTGATCCGTATTTCTGCACGCTACAATAACTTAGATATTTTAGAAGACAGCTATGGAATCTCATTGCGCTATTTGTCCAACTTTGCGGAATCTACGTATACTGGAGATGCTGACAGTTGTTTTGCGCCTAAAGTGAATCCTGAGACCAATATCTTAAAAGAAGAGATTATTCAGAATACAAAGATTCATCAAGCTATTGCGGTTATTCAATTTAAATTAGAAGCAGCCATTATTGAAAGACATCCAGAGTTTCATTTGGAACACCGTCTGTTGTTAAACAAAATTGATTACGAAAATGGCACCATCACCATTAGAGGACAAGAATATCCTTTATTGAGCACCAACTTTCCCACCATCGATCCGACAGACCCGTTCAAATTAACAGATGATGAACAATGGATTGTGGATAAATTAACAGAAGGTTTTAAAAACAGTGGGAAATTACAAAAACACATTTCTTATTTGATCAATAAAGGAAGTATGTATCTGACATACAATGATAATTTATTGTTCCATGGGTGTATTCCGTTGAATGAAGATGGAAGCTTTATGGGAATGGAAATAAGAGGCAACTATGTCTATGGACATTCTTTGTTGGATAAGTTTGAAGATGCCGTAAGAAAAGGATTTTTGTATCAAAACAGAAGCAACAACCATAAGTATTTAGATTTAGTTTGGTATTTGTGGACAGGACCTGTTTCTTCTTTATTTGGGAAAGACCAAATGACGACTTTTGAACGCTATTATGTAAAAGACAAGGCTTGTCATGAAGAAAAGAAAAATGCTTATTACCGTATGCGCAATGAAGTTGAGACCTGTGAAAAGATATTAGCTGAATTTGGCTTAGATCCGACTAAAGGTCGCATCATCAATGGGCACACACCGGTAAAAGAAAAAAGAGGAGAAGATCCGATCAAAGCAGATGGCAGAATGTTGGTCATTGATGGTGGGTTTTCAAAAGCTTATCAAGGAACGACAGGTTTAGCTGGATATACGTTGCTGTATAATTCGTTTGGAATGATGCTGGTTTCTCATCAACCCTTCACGTCTCCTCAGGAAGCGATCGAGAATGAGATAGACATTGTTTCTACCCGACGAGTGGTAGATAAAGAATTGGAACGAAAGAAAGTGAAAGAAACGGATATCGGTAAAAAACTGCAAGATCAAGTAACTGATCTGAAAGCGTTGCTCGATGCTTACCGTAACGGGGATATCCCAGAGAACATAAAATAAATGATGTCCATTTATGGAGTCAGTAACCAAGATAACTGTTTCTTACTTAACTGGTAGGAAACAGTTATTTTGGTTTGTGAAGCTGGCAAAACAATAGCCAACCAGCTTTATGTGACAATTGAGGTAAAATCAAAAATAAAACAAAGAGTGTTTTTAATGTATTGTATTTATTTAACGAATAAAAAAACTCTTTTTCATTAATTTATAACGGCTTTCTGTTACAATAAAAATAGAAGATTCTGAAATCAGTGCACTGGAGGAAATGAAAATGAGTAAAGGTTGTACATTTTATTTTGTTCGTCATGGACAAACGTATTTTAATCATTACCGAAAGATACAAGGGTGGAGTAACACACCATTGACAGAAGAAGGTACGGAAGATGTGTATCGTAGCGCTAGAGGATTAGCGGATGTAGAATTTGATGCAGTGTACACAAGTGACTTAAGCCGTACGGTTCAAACAGCAAGTATTATTTTAGAAGAAAATAAACAGGCTGAAAATTTAAAAATTGAAATGATGCCGGAATTCAGGGAAGTCTTTTTTGGTTTCTTTGAAGGTGAAAATGTAGACGTCGCTTGGGAAACGATCAACCAAGAACTGAATTATCCTTCCGTTCCTGAAATGTTTGCACAGGCAAGCATTCCCGAACGAATGAATGCGACTAAAAAAGCTGATCCGTATCACGATGCAGAAGATTTTTTAACCTTCTGGACCAGAATTGAAGAAGGGTTGATGAAACTGATCAGTAAACATCGTGATACTGGAGACAAAGTATTGGTAGTGGCTCATGGAAATACCATCCGCTACTTACTGAATAATTTAGTAGCAGAGCTAGAAAATCCGCAACCTCTTTTAAACGCAAGTGTCTCTATTGCTTCTTATCAAAATGGTGCTTACCATTTGGAAAAATACAATGAAGTCAGACACTTTAAAGATTTGAAAGAATAAGCTGAGCAAATCAGTTATACACATTCAGTTGAGTACAACTGGATGAACAACAAATATGGAGGTACAGCATTGACTACACCTAAAGGACTTGTATTTTTTGATTTAGATGGAACGTTATTGAATGCTAAATCAGAGTTGGATCAAGAAATCAGTGAAGCATTAGAAAGTATGAAGCGAAAAAATATTATTCCATTTGTAGCGACTGGCCGCAGTCCGATTGAGATTGAACATGTATTGGAAAATAGCCCGATAGATTCTTTTATTACACTGAATGGCCAATATATTGTTTATGAAGGAAAGGAAATATACCGAAGTGCTATTCCGAAAAAATTGATGAATGAATTGAAATCTGCTACCGATAAGTATGACTTTCCTTTATCTATGTACACACATGATAAGATCCGCACGACGAAGGATACTCAAACAATGATCACCGCTTATAAAAATATCCATACGAAACCACCTGAAGTGGATGCTGCTTTTCATTTGAAGGAAGAAGTATTGATGGCGCTGATTATTAATGATGATCCTAGTTACGATGAGGATTTTCGTTCTAAATTTCCTCAATTGTCTTTTTACCGCAATACACCGTATAGCGTAGACACTATTATTAAAAACAATTCCAAAGCAACTGGGATCAAAGAATTAGAAAAATTACTAGGCCTTGAAAATGTTCCAACGTATGCTTTTGGAGATGGTCCAAACGATAGAGAAATGATTGCCTATGCTGATTATGGTATCGCCATGCAAAATGGAGTGGATGAAGTAAAAGAAGTAGCTGATTACGTTACCTCATTTAGCAATGTAGAAGGCGGCATTATAGAAGGTTTGAAAAAATACAATTTAATTTAGCAGTTGTATTTATTTCGATAAGCAAATCCCATTCGCACTTTTGTGAATGGGATTTGTTGCATGGTGGGGGATAGTCCACTATTTTGCCTTATGGTGATTCAAACTGCAATGATCATCATTCAGTGTCTCTGGATGATGATCAAACTAAGCTTATCATCATAGCAATTTACTCCATCAGCTTTTATACACAAAATGGCTGAAACGTTTAGTCCTCTGTTCATAAATAACCCTTTAAAGGAGCGTTTAGAATAGGGGAGAACCACTTGACCACAACAGCTTTTGTTTAGAAAACAAAAAAAGCAGTAAATACTGACAAATCAGTATTTGCTGCTTTTTTATTGTATGGAGACGAGGGGAGTCGAACCCCTGTCCAAACATAACGACACCTAGACGTCTACGTTTATAGTTATACTACTTAAAAGTTCGCTTAGTATTAGCCGCACAACAGGCATCGTACTTTGCTAGTCTGATAATCTCTTCTAAATCTTGCAGACGGAAAGATTTAGTGTATCCCACTGATTATAGGACCCTTACTCGAGTACATGGGCGATACCGAGAGGATCTACACTAAGCTGTTATTACGCAGCTAAAGCGTAAGAGTTATTATTGTTTTTAGCAGTTATATTTAACTGTAACGTTTTTACGTAGCCGTAACCTACGAAACGCGATCCAAGCTCGACCTATGCCTGTCGAATCCGTAACGCCCCCGAAATAAAAGGGAGTACAGACTTAGTACCTAAGGTACTATAATAGTCATCTATCTAACTCTGCAACTATCATACCACATCTACTAATCAAAAGAAAGTATGTTCGCTCCGGAAATAAAAAAAAGAAAGCTTAAGCTGCCTTTTAAGCAGACTATAAAACTTTCTTTTCTGTCATGCAAGTCCATTATAACCATTGCTTGTTGATTTTGATATAAATGTCTTTAACGATTTGAGTTGTAACGATATAAGCTGTAATAATTAAAATCATCCATTTCCAGTAAATTACTGGCAAAGCCACAAAGTCAAAAAACGTACCTAGCGGGCTACCAGGAATCCAGATAGCTGCTGCAATAACAGCTAGTGTTGAAGGAATCACACTCATACTAGCTCTGCTTTGAATAAATGGAATTTTTTCGTTTGAATAATATGCACAACGACTGTCTGAGTAATCAATCCGATAACAAACCATCCTGAATGGAAAAAAGGTGCATCTTGCACAGAGTTTACTTGGAAAACAAACCACATCAACAAGAAAGTCAAAATATCAAAAATGGAACTGATTGGTCCAATGCTGAAAGTAAATTTCAGCAAATCAGCAGTTTTCCAAGTAGCTGGTTCCATGAGATTTTCAGAATCCATTTTGTCCCAAGGAATGGCTAATTGTGCAACGTCATAAATCAGATTTTGAACGAGCAATTGGATAGAGAGCCCTTCTATTTGAGTGTGTAATCGTGCCAAAAAAGTTTTTTCTGTCAGATAACCGATTTCTTTTAGTTGGTTATTTTTTGATTTTTTTTCGGTATAAATAGAATTTTTTTGTTTACTATTATGTTTTCCTCCTTGACTTAAAGGAAAATAAGCGTGCTACATCATCAGCCGAATAAAATGGGTTATGGTAGCATGACTTATTTCTCTTTTAGTTTTCCAATCACTAGCAGAGCTTTGTTCCATACCTTTCACCTCATTTTTATCGTTTATTTTGAAACGAATCTGTAAGGTTTCCATATGATAATTTACCTTCGTTGTACAGAATGCAAAACAACAAAAAAAGCATACACCCCATCTGACGACAGAGTATATGCTTGAATACCCAATCCAAATAAAGGGTAAACATTCCATATCTAGATAATATTTTTTTGCATGTTAAAAAAACATTATGCCTTCTCCATCGTTGAGTTTTAGCACTATATGGCGTAGATTGTTCAACAGCTACGTTAAGAATGACCTTGCGTCGATCATTCCTGTTGACCCATTGGTGTCTCTCGACGTTTTTGTGCAGCAGCGTTTTTCCATATAGGAGCCTCGTCTAACAGAAGCTTTATTCATTTCGTTTGCCATGCTAGTTCAAAAAAATTTATAAGTCAAGTTTGATGGAAGAAAAATAATCATTTAAAAAAGCCTAATCAGTCAATCTTTAAGTAATACTTACGGATTCACAGTCAATGTAAAAAGTTTCATTTGCTGATATACTAGTATCATATTTATTAAATTGGTATCGTATAACGATACTTGTGTTGCTTTAATATCATTAAGAATAAGAAAGGGGAAGAGATGGTTTAGTTAGAGATGAAATGAAAGCGGTATCTGTTGTGACATATGAAGAATGGGAGTGAATAAAATGGAAAAAGTAATTGATGTACATCCAGATAATCTGGCTACTAGAAAGCCTGCTAAATATCGGACAGCTAAAGTTTGGCAAATTGGAGCTTTTGCACTAAATAATACAGCAACAAACGCATTTATGTTTTTAATGACTTTTGTATCCTATTATGCAACAGGAGTTGTTGGATTAGGAACTGTCTTAGTTTCAACGCTCATTACAGCTAGTCGTCTCTGGGATGGTGTTACTGATCCAATTATCGGTCTTTGGATTGATAAAACTGATGGTAAGTTAGGGAAATTCAGACCGTTTATGATTTCTGGTTATGTTGTTATGACCATTACCACGTTATTATTGTTTTTTACCAATCATTTAATTCCAGAAAACTTACGTTTGGCTTAATTTATAGTGTTGTATTTGATTTATATTGTTGGGTACACTTTCCAGACAGCTTGTACAAAATCTGGCCAGTCGGTATTAACCAATGATCCAAATCAACGGCCATTATTCTCTACATTTGATTTGTCTTATACGTCTTTATTCTTTGCTGGTGCTGCTGTTTATGTATCAAATTATCTAGAACCAAAACATGGTGGTTTTAATGAAGCTTTCTTTGCTGAATTTGTTATCACAGTAGTGTTAATGGTAGGAGTGTTAACTTTACTGGCAGTTGCTGGTATTTGGAAGCACGATAGAACAGAAAATTTTGGTACAGGTGGAAAACAAGAAAAAATTGGTTTAAAAGACATGTTTGGGATTTTAAAAGGGAACCGACCTTTACAAATGTTGATTGTTGCTGCGGCAACTGATAAGTTAGCCTTAACAGTTGCAAATAATGCTATTGTAATGGTCTTGTTATTTGGTGTCGTAATCGGGGATTATGGATTGTATGGTCAAGTATCAGCTTACACAATGATTCCTTCTTTGATTATTATCCAAATCGGTACAAGATATGCTCGTAAATTAGGTTCTAAGCAGGCTTTAGTAACTGCAACATGGGCATGTATCATTATTTACTCTGCGCTATTTGCTCTATTGTTACTAGGAGATCCTTCTCAAATCAGCTTTGACAACAAGGGATTCATGACAATCGCTTTCTTAGTATTGTTTATTCTAGGTAATGGTGTGAAAACAGTATCAGGTGGGATTGTTATTCCAATGATTCCAGATATTACAGATTATGAAACCTATAAAACAGGCCGTTATGCACCTGGTGTAATGGGAACGATCTTCTCATTTGTGGATAAAATGATTTCTTCTTTTGGACAAACCATTATTGGTATTACTTTAGCCTGGGTCGGCTTTACTGAAGTATTCCCCACAACGGAAACTCCCTATACAGAAAATATTTTCTGGGTAACGATGTTGTTGTTCATTGGTTTATTGATTCTTGCTTGGATTGCTTCATTAATCGCTATGAGATTTTATGAATTAGATAGCAAACGAATGGCTGAAATTCAAGAAGTTTTAGAAGAAAGAAGAAATGCTGGCAAATAAAGAAACAGAATAAAGCTTTTAATAAAGGATGGTAAGTACCAATGTGAAAATGGAACTTATCGTCTTTTTTGTTACAATGAATTCAAATAAGTTTCTGAGTCAATTTTGACAGCTTATTGTTTGTTATAAAGAAGGACAGATTGAATAGGAAATTAGAGGATGATCTAAATGATAATTCCAGAAAAAATAAATGCTTTGGTACATGTAAAAGGCCAATACTATAGTCTTAACTATCATTCCCACCAGCAATATGAACTGTATTTTTTCCATCAGGGAAAATGCAGATACCTGATCAATAATCAAATTTATGATTTGCAACCAGGAGATATCATTGCTTTAGATGGCACGGAACTTCATAAACCACATGTGCTTGAAGAGAGCGAATTATATGAACGCAGTATGATTCACTTTTCTGCCGCTTGGATAGAGAGTAGTCTGAAAGAATTAAATGCTCTTTATTTATTAGACGTGTTCAGAGATTTTCCACACCAAATTTTTCGCATTGAAGATCAAGAGTGCTACAATAACATCATCGAATTGGGTAAAAAATTAGCTGATTTATCTAAAGAAGAATTTACAGTTACGCAGGAAGCAGAGATAAAACTCGTCTTAAGCATGTTTTTGTTGAAAGTCTATCAAGCAAAGCGCAAACCAATCGTGTGGATGAAAGAAATAAAAAGCGAAAAAGATAAGTATGCTGAAAAAATCGCGACTTATTTGCAACAGCATTTTACTGAAAAAATCACTATTGAGAAACTGTCAAAAAAATTAAATATCAGCAAATCATATATTTCCCACGTCTTCAAAGAATCTACTGGTTATTCTGTGATGGAATTTTTAATGGATTACCGTTTAGTTCAAGCCAAATTTCAAATAGAAGTTTCCGGAGCTAAAAAGACTTTAAAAGAAATAGCTTACGATTGCGGATTTGAAAGTGATGCGCACTTTAATCGTTTCTTTAAGAAAAAGATAGGTATGACACCCAATAGATATCGAAAAGAAGTTGAAGCTAATATGACCGCTGGTTCAAAGCACGATTAAAAAAGAAAAGGAATTTTTATTTATGTTATATCCAATTGCTACTGAAAGTCGTACATTGACTGATTTAAATGATGTCTGGAAATTTTATCTAGATGATGAAACAAAAGAAATAGACGTAACGAAGCCATTAGTGACCGATGCTGTAATGGCAGTACCGGGCTCATTTAATGACCAAGGAGTTCTTTCAGAGATTCGCAGACATGTTGGAACAGTTTGGTACGAAAAAGAGTTTACGATTGCAAAGCCTTTACTGTCTGAAAGAATTGTCTTGCGTTTTGGGTCAGCAACTCATAAAGCGGCCGTTTATGTAAACGGCCAAAAAGTGGTAGAGCATACTGGAGGATTTACACCTTTTGAAGCCACTATCAATGACGCACTAGTAAATGGAAAAAACAGGGTAACCGTATCTGTCAACAACATTTTAGATTACACGACACTGCCTGTTGGAAATTACAGCGAAACCACTGACGAAAACGGAAATGTGATTCGCAAATCAAGTGAGAATTTTGATTTCTTCAACTACGCCGGTCTACATCGTCCAGTAAAAGTCTATACGACTCCACACAATTATATAGATGATATCATCATTTCTCATCAAGTAGATGGGAATGCTGCAAAAATCTTTACTGTAGTGCGAACTGCTGGTCAATTTGATGAGGTAAAAGTCACTCTTATAGATAAGGAAGGAGAAGTCGTTGCCAGCAGCAAGGGTGTAGAGTCGGAGTTGACAGTCGAAGATGTTCATTTATGGGAACCAATGAATGCATACCATTATATTGCTCGAGTGGAAGGGTTTATTGCTGGAGAATTGATAGATGTCTATGAAGAGCCGTTTGGTATCCGGACTGTTGAAGTTGGGGACAATCAATTCTTGATTAATGGAAAACCGTTTTATTTCAAAGGTTTTGGAAAACATGAAGACACTTATCTCAATGGACGCGGCTTGAATGAGACGGCTAATGTACTGGATTTGAATTTGACGAAATGGATCGGAGCCAACTCATTCCGTACATCTCACTACCCTTATTCAGAAGAGATGATGCGTTTAGCAGATAAAGAAGGAATTGTAGTTATTGATGAAACTACAGCTGTCGGGTTATTTTCAGCATTTGATTTTATGTTGTCTGGTGAAGGAGAAACTGCTAATACATGGGATATGATGGATACAACTCAAGCTCACGAACAAGTTATTCGTGAACTAATCGACCGCGATAAAAACTTAGCTTGTGTTGTTTTATGGTCCATTGCCAATGAACCTGCTCTTCATGAAGAAGGAGCTCGCGAATATTTTGAACCGCTAATCAATTTGACGAAAGAATTAGATCCTCAAAGTCGTCCGATAACGATTGTCAATATCATGATGTCGACTCCAGATAAAGATTTGGTAGCCGATTTATTGGATGTCATTGCATTGAATCGTTACTACGGTTGGTATGTACAAACTGGAGATTTAAAAGCCGGTGAAAAAGCTTTGCGTGCTGAATTAGACTTGTGGAAGGATATGTATCCTGGAAAACCTGTGATGTTCACTGAATATGGGGCAGATACTGTTCCTGGTTACCATGCTATTGATGACATTCCATTTACAGAAGAATATCAAGTACGTTATTACGATATGTACCACAAAGTTTTCGATGAGTATGAACATGTGATTGGAGAACAATTGTGGAATTTCGCTGACTTTGAAACAAAAGTGGGCATCAACCGCGTTCAAGGGAATAAAAAAGGAATATTCACACGCGCAAGAGAACCCAAAATGATTGCACATGTTTTAAAACAACGCTGGACAGCTATTCCAGATTTTAATTACAAAAATAAGAAACACCTATAAAGTACTCAGCACAGAAACTTACCTGTTTTCTGTGCTTTTTTTGTAGAGTAAACGGTGCACTTGTGTAAAAGTGACTTTGTGATTCTTTAATAGTTAAAACCATCAATTAGGGAATATAGTCTAATTATTGGCGGTTCTATTCTGTTTATCTGTGATGTATGGATGAAATAATGCAAAAAAATCAAAAAAATACGCTTTCACAAAACAAATATGTTGATTTTTTCACAAAAATTTTGTATGCTATCTATGAAGTTATTAAGAGAGCAGGTATGGATACATAAAGCTATTTTGACAACTTTGAAAACGGATAGCAAAATATGGAGGTAAGAAGTATTATGAGTAAATCAATTAAAAAAAGAAACTTGTTTTTTGGAGTTTGTGCATCAGTGATCCTATTGGCAGCTGGATGTGGAAGTGATGATACTGCTACAGAAAGTGAATCAACAGCTTCTTCCGCTGCAGAAAGCACAGAAGTAGTAACAAGCGCATCTATCAGCAACGATCCTGCAGATGTATTAGCAGGACTTAGCGAAAACGGTACATGGATTTATGCGATTACAGAAGATGTTACTGTAGATGAAGATATTATGGTAGCTGGAACTTTCCATGATGGCGGGGAAGACAGTGGAGATGTATACCGTAAATTAGCTTTATATGCACAAGATGACGACCGCAATGTTACAGATGAATTTACTTTAACTGCTCCATCAATGACTGTTGAATCTCCAAACTTCAGAATCCAAAATGGTACATTTGCTGGAGATGTGATCGTTAAAGAAGAAGGGTTCGAACTTGCTGGATCAACTGTTGAAGGAAACGTGACATTTGATTCTCAAGAATTAATGGACTCTGCTAAATTAGATGAAGGTACAGTAACTGGAGAAATCACAGTAGCTGAATAACACCTCACAAAACATGAAAAAATTGGAACTCTCTTGTCTTTACTCCTAGAAGACAAGAGAGTTCTTTTTTGACGTTCCAAAACAATCTGTTTGTTGTATACAATTAGTAGTGCCAAGCTATTGCTTTTGGTAAAATAAACTTAACAAAGTGCAAGACAACAGAGGGTGGGGATCTTATGACTTCAAAAGAAGTATTATTGTTATTAACAGATCAATGGGCAGACTGGGAGGCTGCTTATGCCATAGCAGAAGTAAATTCTGCAGCAAATTATTCGGTGAAGACTATTTCTTTTGATAAAGAATCCAAAACGTCTATTGGCGGGTTACGTACCGAGATTGATTATGATATTAAGGAGTATACGAATTTCAGTCGTTTGGCGTTAGTGATCCTGCCTGGTGGGTTTTCTTGGGCAGACAATCGATATGATGAAATAGCCGAATTTATCAAACAAGTTCGAGACCGACAAATTCCTATTGCTGCTATTTGCGGGGCAACCATTTTTCTAGGAAAACATGGCTTTCTGGATCATATAAAACACACTGGAGACAATTTTGAATTTTTTGAAAAACAAAGCGGGTACCGTGGGGAAACTCATTTTTTGGATGAACAAGTAGTCCGAGATGATGATGTCATCACAGCAAATGAAACAGCAGCGGTCGATTTTGCTTATGAAATCTACAAACTATTAAAAATCGATGATTTAGAAGAAATTGACGCATGGTACGATAATTTCAAGAATGGGTTTGTGAGAAAAAGGTCCAATGAAAAATAAATCAGCAAAGATTTAGGAAGGGAAACTATTTAATGGTATTCTAGATACTGTAAGTTAACATACAGTAGGGGGAAATTTCATGGAGACCATCACATTAGCAAATGGGTTAAAGATACCACTAGTTGGTACTGGGACGAACACGTATGGAAAAGAAGGCAATCAGTACAATGGAGAGTTGAATGGGGACTTCAGCGCTTTGGAACAAGCTATTCAATCAGGATATCGATTGATCGATACAGCTATTTCTTATCGAAATGAAGCTGGTGTTGGAGAAACTATTTCTGACAGCGGAGTGCTGAGGGAAGAGTTTTATATTACGACTAAAATTCCGGCAGATGAAGCTTATATCGGTACAAAAGAAGCGGTAGAACAAACAGTAATAAATAGTTTGAAGAACCTTCAAACAGATTACATTGACTTGTATCTGATTCATCATCCCATTGAAGATGAAGATAAATTAAAACACACTTGGGAAGTGCTGGAATCATTTGTAGACAACGGAAAAATCAAATCTATCGGTGTATCGAATTTTGATATTGATTTGTTGAAAAAGGTGCAGCAATTTGCACGTATCCAACCAGCTGTAAACCAGATTCAATCCAACCCGCATACTTGGAATAATGAAGTCATCGAGTATATGCAAAAAAATGACATTGTCGCAGAAGCTTGGGGACCGTTAAGTAGAGTAACAGATGAACAGATTGCTAAACTCAATAAAATTGCTGAAAACTACGGCAAAAACTGGGGACAAGTCTTGCTGCGTTACCAAATCCAAAGAGGTGTAGTCGTGATTCCTAAATCACACAATAATGAGCGACAAACTTCCAACTTGGAATTATTTGATTTTGAATTGACTGATGAACACATGATCATTATTGAATCGCTGTAAAATGAAAGAGTTGTCCGCTTAAGAGAAAACTTCTTAAGCGGGTAGCTCTTTTTTAATACCTGATTAATATTCTTCAGGTATCCATTCAGTAATTGGCTGGTGACGATAACGAGTGAGGTCGACTTTTCCCGACCGCGTCAGCATGATACCTTCAGACAACAGACGATCTTTTTGAGTAAAAGATCCCACCTCATCTTTTATAGCAATCTCTCCTTTGGCATTAATGATCCGATGCCATGGCAAATCATGTTTTTGACTCATTGAATGTAAGATGCGGACTACTTGACGCGCTCCGCGTGGATTACCAGCAAGAGCAGCAATTTGACCATAAGTCATTACTTTTCCAGTTGGAATAGAGCGGATGATCCGAACTACACGTTCTGTAAATGTTGTCATATGTATGGGTCCTTTCTAATTTAGAGGTTATTGACTATAACAGCAAGCGCCGCTGTTCATAGTTTGTTTCTCAACTGACTTTGACAATACCTCTCTTCAGCTAAAGTTATTTAGATGATGGAGTAGCCCTAAAAAAGCTGTCTTTAGTTCATTTTAGCGTTAAAATCACAAAAAAACCATCCATTCTTAAATTGGACGGCTTTTTAAAATTGAGCCAACTAGAAGAAGCTGTTGGTCAACGTTCCTAAACCACTGATGAGCACCTTGATCGTATCTCCTGAAGAAATCCAATTAGATTCGGGTAAACGACTGTTCCCTTCCAGGACACCTTCAGGGGTTCCAGTAAAAATGAGGTCTCCTGGTAAAAGAGTCATATATTGAGAAAGCAGACTCACGATTTCAGCGCAACTGAACAGCATATTTCGAGTATTGTTGTGTTGATATAACTCTCCGTTCAGCGTTAAGGAAATGTCTAAGTCATCAGGATCTACCTCATCTTTTGTGACAAGATAAGGGCCAACAGGCGCAAAGTAATCCAGCATTTTTCCTACTGATTGAGATTGGGAAGATTCTTGTAAATCTCGTGCCGATAAGTCGTTTCCAATGGAATAGCCTATGATATGCTTCAGAGCTGTTTCTGAAGAAATCATTTTTGCTTTCTTTCCGATCACTATGACCAGTTCCGCTCCAAAATCGTACTTCTCAGCAAAAGTAGGCAGAGGAATATTTTGATTGTGTGCTGCTAAACTATTCTTAAATTTTCCACCAAATGAAAGTACGGTCGGGACCGATTCAATTTGCTCGGAAGCATGCAGTAAATAGTTGTAATTGACCGTAATGATTTTGCCTGGTTGGGTGAAGATAGGCAAGAAATAGATATCTTCTTCATTGATGTAAACATTAGAAAGTTGTTTTTCCGATACTTTTTGCAGTAAATGTTTTAGTTGTGCTAACCCATTTTGTGGATCATTAAAAAGTGCATCCATAGAATCAATAGAAGGCTCATTTAGGACTTTAGCAGCTCTACGAACATCTAAAATACCTTGATTCGTTTTGATGCCTATCTTTTCAATATTTTGTTTTTTAAAATGAACGATTTTCATCGGATCACCTTCCTATTAAAAGAAGTATAAAAGAATCTGAGTTGAAATTCAAAAAGACTGCTTTTCACAAATGGAAAAGCAGTCTGATTTTCCCGCTAACATATTTCTGCTCTATAATGTAAAGTACCGAGCCTAATGCGCATGAAACTACAACGTCCAACAGAAATAACGATTCCGGCCATTCAAAGTAAGCAGACAAAAGCCAAAAATACAACATTTGGACAATAAAGATAGCGTATGATCTTTTACCCAGAAAAATGAGACCTTGTTTGATAACATGCATTTTAAAAGTCGAGAGATACTTCAAACCTAAGTGAAAAATGAATACAGTGTAGAAAAAGGACAACGGATTTTGCCCTCTCCAAGAGGTCTCGAACGAATAAAAAGGCACCGAAATGTCAAAATAATGAACTACCAAAAGATACCAAATACTAAATGCAGCTCCTATTTTCATTAGTTTGTCTGCATAGGAACGATGACCATCAAAGACGTACCACACGCCCAAAGCGAGTGCAAAAAGGTATCGGAACACTAATAATCGATACAAGAAACTAGGCATATCGAAAGAATAGGAAAAGTATTCATACCCCAAGTTTCCGATAAAACTAAATATCAGCATGGTCAGCAGGGTGGTTTTTTTTGCCAACATATAAAGCAAAGGCAATACAAGGATGGCTTGAATCATAATAGAGATGTAATAGCCTCCATAACCTCCGCGTCCGATCAAGTAAAAGAAAAAGGAGTGTTCTTCAGGGCCAAAAACAGCCTGTAAAGCGTAAATAATGAGAGCTATCGGAAAGAGCCGATACAATTTTTTCAAAAGAAAAATGGGGCGATAAAATTCTGATAAAGACGTTAGAGCATGTCGATTATAAGATTGAGTTTGATTGTAGCCTGAAATAATTAAAAACAAAGGGACTGCTTGCAGTAAATAAAAAGGGCCGCCGATTTTTTGTAACGTTTCATCGTTGAAACTGTGAATCAAGACAACAAAAATGATTGCTATACCTTTTATCACGTCAATATTCTTATTGTACTTCATTTCTAAATATGTGCCTCCTGAATGATTCTTTGTTTATCATAACCAATTCCATTCTTGAAGTAAATTTTTTTTCATAAAAGCACAGCAAATCAAGCATAAAAAAGCTCATCTTTTGGCTTTTTTGCTTATGAGCGGTATAATAGAAGAGTAAAGAAATTATCATGGGTAAGATTCATACAAATGCAGAAAGTAAGTAAGGCATTCAATGAGTTGCGGTGATTCAAAAAATTAGGAGGCTTTTTTTTATGAATATTGGAATACCAACAGAAATCAAGAATAGTGAAAAACGAGTATCTGTTTCTCCATCTGGAGTAAAGAGTTTGATATCAGCTGGACATACTGTGATCGTGGAAAAAGGAGCAGGAGAAACTGCTGGTTTTTATGATGAACAATATGTAGAGTCGGGAGCTAAAATCGTTTCTACTGCTGAAGAAGTTTGGTCGTCTGATATGGTGATTAAAGTAAAAGAACCACTACCGGAAGAATACGGTTACTTCCGTGAGGATTTGATTATATTCACTTATTTACATTTGGCAGCAAATAAACCACTAACGGATGCTCTTAAGGAGAGCGGTGTAACGGCAATCGGTTATGAAACAATGGTCGGAGCAGACGGCTCATTGCCATTATTAACGCCTATGAGTCAAATTGCTGGTAGAATGTCTATTCAAATTGGAGCACATTTCTTAGAGAACAGTAATGGCGGAAAAGGAATATTATTAGGCGGTACGCCGGGAGTACGCTCCGGAAAAGTGGTTATTATCGGAGGCGGAGTCTCTGGAACAAACGCTGCTAAAATTGCTGTTGGAATGGGAGCAAACGTAGTCGTTTTAGACAACAATCCTAAACGTTTAAGTGAGCTGGGTGAAATATTCGGCAACGCAGTACAAACAATTATGTCGAATGAGTACAATATTGAAGAAGAACTTAAAACGGCAGACCTTGTTATCGGAGCTGTATTGATTCCAGGAGCGAAAGCCCCGCAATTAGTTTCTGAAAAAATGGTCAAACAAATGTCAGATGGATCAGTAATTGTAGATATCAGTGTTGACCAAGGTGGTATCATCGAAACAGCGGATACTGTTACGACTTTAGATAATCCTGTTTATGTGAAACACGATGTTCTTCACTATGCAGTAGCGAATATTCCAGGAAGCGTAGCGAAAACAGCTACTCAAGCATTGACAAACGTAACGATTCCATATGCTGTAACTATCGCAAATAAAGGTTTGTTGGAAGCTGCTAAAAGCAATTCAACGATATACACGGGTATCAATGTGATGCAAAATCAAGTGACTCACAAAGAAGTTGCCCATTCATTAGAAACAGACTATGTGGAAGCTAGTAAATTATTTCATTAATCTCAATGAATAGAGATCGAAGCGAGGATTAAAAATGGCCAAAAGAAATAAAAAAAGTGAAGTTATCATTCAAGAGACTTCAAATAATACAGAGAATTTTACTGAATTAGAGCTGTTCATCCATAAAGATAAAATTGGGATGATTCAACAGCCAAAAGGTGAGTCTATCACTACTGTTAATAAAAATGGTAATGAAGCGAAAGCTAAAGATATTGATGAAGCCATCAATAATTTGATTATGGATTATAACTTGCATTATATGTAGAATAGGACGCTCGTTCTTCTGTGAGGAACGAGTGGTGTATTTAGAAAAGTATTGTAATTCAACTACAAGGATGTGAACTTGTAATGGAGACTGTTAAGCAACTTCCGTTTAAACAAAGAATGATTCGGCTTTTTAAGGTAAGTAAAGATAATTGGGCTCGAGCAGATGTTACTTCTCAAGCAGGAGAGCTGGCCTACTTCGTATTATTTTCTCTTTTTCCTATTTTATTAGTGATTGCCAATATCATTCCCTTGTTTCCAATAGACGTCAATGCAGTGTTGTCTTACATGGAAACAGCTGTTCCGCCTGATATTTATAGTGTGATTGAGCCTATATTGATTGGGTATTTAAACAGCTCGAGTGGAGGAGTTATCTCGATCGGGTTGATCACGGCCCTCTGGTCAGCCAGTAAAGCGTTTAATTCATTGCAAAATTTATTGAATGAAGTTTATGGGGTCGAATCTAGAAAGAACTTTATTTTGGTACGATTGGTCTCTTTATTGATCCAATTGGCTATTGTGTCAATCGTAGGAGTCATCGTTTTTATCTTTGTTTTTGGAGAGTTTATCGTTTCCTTTATTGAAGATCTTTTAAGTATTGATTTGGGAATCATCATGCAAATACTGCAGTTGCGCTGGTTGATATTACTGATCGTATTGGTTTCCTTGTTTATGGCAATTTACTTCTTAGTGCCGAATCACCATTTAGGCATTAAATATGCTGTTCCCGGTGCCATCTTTGCGACTGTCGGCTGGTTAGTATTGTCTCAAGGTTTTTCAATCTACTTACAGTTTGCAGGTGGAGATGCTGCGGCTAATGCAACATTCGGGGTATTCATTGTTCTGATGTTGTGGCTGTACCTCGCTGCAACCATACTTTTATTAGGTGGCTTAATCAATACTATTTATTACGAATACAAAAATGGTCACACAATACAAGAAGCTATTGAAAAAGAAGACGAAGAGAAACCTGAAACCAATGAAAAGAAAAAATTGCCAAAACAACGTAAAAAATTGGTCAAAGTAAAAGAAGTCGAAAAACAATAGAGCATGGAATTAGTCATTTAGTTCTCCGGACAGTACCCAATCGGCAAATGTTAGGTGCTTTTCCTAAAAATTGCCGGGTGGTACTGAGAGTGAGAACTGACTGATGCAACGCGTTTGATAGAGCGTGGAGCCAGCTTGGTCTGCGCAACACGTTTAATAAGATGAATCTTAGAAGCAGGAATCAGTAGACCTGGACTTCTAAGATTTATTTTTTTGGGCAATTAACGGTCATGAAATCGACTATTTTCTTAAAATAAATTTGCTGTACTTTATTTGCTTTAGCAGTTGAAAAGCGGAATGATTGAATCTTTAGTGACCGCCTCTCGGAAGTTTATGTCATTTTTACTAAGAAATGAGAAGAGTCCTTTTTTTTACAGCCTTTTTCTTATATAATGATTGAAGCTAAATGAACTAACAAATGAATAATTTATTTGATGTGCAAGGAGATTATTGAAAAAAACATGAGTGAGAAAAAAGAATCTAGAATTGACTATGGAATAGTGCTCTCGTTGTTGTTACTTGCTATTATCAGTATCGCTACAATGTTTTCAACCATTTCGCTGATTGGCGGAGGGGGAATGAGGGCGACGATCATGCATATCGCCTGGTATATTGTCGGTGCTGTTGCTATTATTGTGATTATGCAGTTCGATTCTGAGCAGCTATGGAAAATTACTCCCTATGCTTATGGTATAGGATTGTTCCTGTTGGTCTTGGTCCTCTTTTTATATGATGAGCCTACCTTCTTAAGGACAGGAGCTAAGAGTTGGTTTAAATTAGGACCGCTGACTTTTCAGCCTTCTGAGGTAATGAAAATTGCTTTTATCTTAATGTTGGCCAGAACAGTAACGAAACACAATGCTGCTTTTGTGAATCATAAGACAGAATCTGATTTTATGCTATTAGGAAAAATCGCTTTAGTTTCTGCACCTCCTATGTTAATGGTTTTGCTGCAAAATGACTTAGGAACGACGTTAGTTTTTATTGCTATCGTTATTGGAGTCATTTTAATGTCAGGAGTATCATGGAAAATACTGATTCCTTTATTTGGATCCGTAGCCATTATAGGAGCCACACTTCTGTTACTAGTAGTGTACAATCGAGAATTTTTATACAATTTAGGCTTTAAAGATTACCAATTTTCGCGAATCGACTCATGGTTGGATCCTTACCATGATACTCAAGGAGCGGCTTATCAATTGCTGCAAAGCATCAAAGCGATTGGTTCTGGTAAAGTATTTGGAAAAGGCTTTGGTATTTCAGAAGTTTATGTGCCCGTTAGAGAATCCGATATGATTTTCTCTACGATTGGTGAAAACTTTGGATTTATTGGCGGCGCAGTATTGATTTTGATTTATTTTATGCTGGTTTATCAAATGATTCGCGTCTGCCTAGACACAAAAAATATTTTCTATACGTATATCTCAACCGGTGTTATCATGATGATCGTGTTCCATGTATTTGAGAATGTAGGGATGAGTATTGGACTATTACCTTTAACGGGTATTCCTTTGCCATTTATTTCTCAAGGGGGGTCAGCTTTACTTGGGAACATGATGGGGATTGGTTTGATTATGTCTATGCGGTACCATTACAAGAGTTATATGTTTTCTGAAGATCATGAAGAATTCAGATAAAGGGACTTTTACTTTGAAAAAATTAGCGTTATACTAAATAAAGACAAATGTATTTGGAGGAGATGGTATGTTGCAGTTTTATTGTATTCCAACTTGTTCAACGTGTAAGGCAGCCAAGAAATGGTTGCAGCAACACCAGGTTGAATTGGAGGAAATCAATTTAAAAACCAATCCTCCTGATAAAGAAACCTGGATCAAGATTCTTCAACAGTCTGACTTGCCCTTAAAGCGGTTCTTCAACACAAGCGGTACGGTGTATAAAGAGCGGGGATTGAAAGAGGTCATTCCTGACTTGACGGAACAAGAAGCGGCAGAGCTGTTGGCGAGTGAAGGGATGTTGGTCAAACGACCTTTGATTCTGGCAGACGGCAACAATCTGATCGGGTTTAAAGAAGAAGTGTATGAAGCAATTTGGCAAAAAGAAAGGGAGTCTGTGGTAAATGGCGAATGAAATGAAGTATAGTTCAAATGGACTATGGATAGCTAAAAACGGTGACCATTATCGAGTAGGATTATCTGAAAAAGGACAAGATGATATCGGAGAAATCATGTTCGCAGATGTGCCTAAAGATATCAAAGCTTTGAAAGCCGGTGATTCTTTATTAGGCGTTGAGGGAGCAAAAGCTGTTACAGAATTAGAATCTCCATTAAGCGGAGATGTTGTACAATTCAACGAACGTTTGTTAAACGCTCCAGAAGAATTAAATAAGGAAGATCAAAAAAGCAATTGGATCGTTGAGCTGACAAATATAGATACAAGTGAACTTGCAAAGTTGGAAGACAGTCTACAACAATAAGAAAACAAAAAGTCGTTGACAGACTACGCGGAGACTGATAAACTAACTTCAAGATTAATGGAATAGATTGCTATGAGAAGAAGAGTAAGTTCTAATGGACATTTTTTAGAGAGCTCCGGTTGCTGAAAAGGAGTAGTGGAAATGGAACTGAAGATGGTCTTTGAGCAGAATGAGTGAATGCTTTGCACAAGCTTGTTCCGGGAGCTCCCGATACAGAGTCACAGTATACGAGTCGCAATAGTCTCCGTACTGGTTAAGGTTCATTCAGTGATGGATGAATAAATTAAGGTGGTAACACGAAATGACAGCTTTCGTCCTTTATTTGAGTAAACAACTTGAATAGTGGACGAAAGTTTTTTATTTTATACATTATGAAAAGTTTGAGAGAATGGAGAGCAGCAAATATGATTAATTTATCCAACATAACGAAACGTTTTGACACGAAGCAAGGCCCTTTAACTGCTGTCGACAATGTCAATCTCTCCATTGATAAAGGAGAAATCTATGGCATCATCGGTTATTCCGGTGCAGGTAAGAGTACACTGGTCCGTATGTTCAATGGTCTTGAAAAGCCCACAGAAGGAGATGTTTCTTTAGGAGACAGCATCATTTCCAAATTGACCGGAAAAGATTTAAGACAAAAAAGACAGAAAATCGGGATGATCTTTCAGCATTTCAATCTGTTGTGGTCAAGAACAGTTTTGGAAAATGTGCTCTTGCCATTAGAAATAGCGAAAGTACCTAAGTATGAACAATTAGATAAAGCCAACGGATTGATTCGCCTAGTTGGATTGGAAGGACGGGAAAATGCTTATCCTGCCCAACTATCTGGTGGACAAAAACAGCGGGTCGGCATTGCCCGAGCATTAGCCAATGATCCGGAGTTGCTATTGTGTGATGAAGCAACTAGTGCATTGGACCCTCAAACCACAGATGAGGTATTGGACTTATTATTGGAAATCAATAAGCGTTTGAATTTGACGATCGTGATCATTACACATGAGATGCACGTAGTAAGAAAAATATGCAACAAAGTAGCAGTGATGGAAAATGGAAAAGTGGTTGAAGAGGGCAATGTGTTAGATGTCTTCAAGCGCCCGCAACAAGAAATCACCAAACGCTTTATTCGTCAAGATACGGATCCTGAAAGCGAAGATACTGACTTGGTTCTAAGCCAAGTATTTGCCGATTATCCTGATGGCAAATTGCTTCACTTGACCTTTAACGGTGAGAACTCCAAACAACCCGTTTTGTCTAAGTTGATTCGCAATCACTCAATCGAATTGAATGTCATTCAAGGAAGTATCCAACAAACGCAATCTGGTTCAATTGGTTCACTGTATGTTCAAGTGACTGGAGAACAAGTAGTGATCAGGGATGTTATCCACGATTTACATGACATGAATGTAGAAGTTGAGGTGATCGAACATGTTTAGATCTTTAGTGATCGGAGAAAGTCTTTTAGCGCAATACTTTGATTTTTCTGAAGTCAATTGGGAAAGAATCGGAGAAGCTACTCAAGAAACCTTATTGATGACCATTGGTTCTGTCATCGTCGTATTTATTTTAGGATTGGTTATCGGATTATTATTGTATGAAACAAATGGTAAAAAAAGTATGACCGTAACAATTCTGCATGGAGTTGTCAGTATTTTAGTAAATGTGTTCCGTTCTATTCCGTTTATTATATTAATCGTTTTATTGATTCCATTTACACAGCAAATTGTCGGAACAATGATAGGTCCAGTAGCAGCTTTGCCGGCCTTGATCATATCGTCAGCTCCTTTTTATGGACGGCTGGTTGAAACTGGATTTAGAGAAATTGATAAGGGGGTTATTGAAGCCGCAGAAGCTATGGGAGCCAATAAATGGCAAATTATTTATAAAATTTTGATTCCAGAAAGCATGCCTTCCATCATTGCTGGTATCACGACAACAGCGATTTCGCTAGTCGGCTATACAGCGATGGCTGGAGTTATTGGAGCAGGCGGTCTAGGTAACCTAGCTTATTTGGAAGGATTTCAAAGAAATCAACCGGCTGTAACCTTGGTAGCGACCGTCATTGTATTAGTAATGGTATTTGTGATTCAAGGTATTGGAGATCGCGTAGTAGATCGCGTAGACAAACGCTGAGTTTGAAAAAAGATTATTTGAATAGGGATTAAACTATAAAAAGTTATTAGGGGGATTTAAGGTATGAAAAAATCAGTATTTATCAAATCATTAGCAACAGTAGGGGCGGCGTTATTGTTAGCAGCTTGCGGAAATGGTGGGAACTCTGAAGAAGGGGCAAGCGAAGATACAACCATTCGTATTGGAGCGAGCAATACACCACATGCAGAAATATTAGAGTTCGCTGCACCTATTTTGGAAGAGGAAGGCTACACACTGGATATTACGACTTATAACGACTATGTAGTGCCTAATGTAGCATTAGAAGAAGGCGACTTGGATGCCAACTATTTCCAACATGTACCATTCTTCGAAGCAGCAGTAGCTGAAAATGATTACGACTTTGTCAACGCAGGCGGGATTCATTTGGAACCAATCGGCTTATTCTCTCAAGGCTATGCTAGTTTAGAAGAGTTGCCAGACGGCGCGACAGTGCTTGTCAGCAGCAACCAACCTGACTGGGGTCGTATCATCGGAATTTTCCAAGAAGCTGGTCTAGTATCTGTAGATGAAGGAACAGATTTAACGACTGCGACATTTGACGATATTGTGGAAAATCCAAAAAATATTCAATTTGAATACGAAAACGATCCAGCTCTAATGCCTACACTTTACCAACAAGGTGAAGGCGATGTTGTAGCAATCAACTCGAACTTTGCAGTAGATCAAGGTTTAGATCCATTAGAAGACTCTATTGCATTGGAAAGCGAAAGCTCTCCATATGCTAATATCATTGCCGTGAGAAGCGAAGATGCTAAAAATCCTGGTATTTTAAAATTGATCGAAGTATTGAGATCTCAAGAAGTTCAAGATTATATTCTTGAAACATGGGATGGTGCAGTAGTTCCTGTAAGTGAATAATTTTTTCTGATAGAGCCACACCTTTTGTTGTTGAGAAGGTGTTGGTTCTATCTTTTTTGCTGATCGGAGGGTGATTGTGCGTGAGAATTTACTTGAGAGGGGCGGCTACTTATAAAATAAAGTAGATTAGGTGCTGAAATTTTAGTTATCAGGGTTCTAGCGAATAAAACAAAGCAAATTACTCAATGAAATGTGAGATAGAAGGGCTCTATCTCACAAAAGCCGCTGAAATCTGGAGCGAATTGTGATTTATAAGGGTTCTAGCGGATAAAGCAAAGCAAATTACTCAGTGAAATGTGAGATAGAATCCCACTATCTCATAACGTCAGAAAACACCCCCAAAACTGACAAACAGTTTGGGGGTGTTTAATAGTTAAAACTATCTTATTCAGAAATTGTTGCAGAAAATTGGCTGTTGTACAAGTTTGCGTAAAAGCCGCCTTGTTCTAATAATGAATCATGTGTACCTTGTTCAATAATCGAACCTTGGTCCATGACTAGAATCAAATCAGCATTACGAATAGTAGACAAGCGGTGAGCGATAACAAAGCTCGTGCGTCCTTCCATAACTTTATCCATGGCTTCTTGGATCAGTTTCTCTAAACGAGTATCTACAGAACTGGTCGCTTCATCTAAAATCAAAATATCGGGATCAGCTAAAACTGTACGAGCAATCGTCATCAATTGTTTTTGGCCCAATGAAATATTGCTGGCTTCTTGATTGATTTCCATACCGTAACCATTTGGCAAAGTTTGGATGAAGTGATTGACGTTTGCGATGTCAGCTGCATGAATCACTTCATCATCGGTTGCTTCCAATTTTCCAAAACGAAGATTCTCCATGACAGTATCTTGGTATAACCAAGCGTCTTGGAGTACCATACCGAAATGTTTTCGCAGGTCGGAACGAGTCAATTTCTTGATATCCACGCCATCAACTTTGATACTACCGCCGTCAACGTCATAGAAGCGCATCAACAAGTTGACTAAAGTAGTCTTACCAGCGCCTGTTGGACCAACGATAGCGACCATTTCACCAGGATTGACATGAACACTGATGTCTGTCATCAAAGGATTTTTTTCATTGTAGCTGAATGAAATATGATCAAACTCAACGGTACCTTGTACTTTTTCTGGTAAAGTAGTCATCACCATACCTTGAACTTCTTCCGGTTCATCTAAGAGTTCAAAAATACGGCCAGCTGCTGCTCCAGCACTTTGCATGATACCTGACAATTGCGAGATTGTCGTAATCGGCTGATTAACTTGCCATACATATTGAACGAAAGCTTGTAAGTTCCCGATAGTCAAAGTACCGTTAAAAGCAAAGAAACTACCGATCATAGCCACTAATATATAAGCCAGATTAGAAACCAGTCCTACTATTGGAGCCATTAGAGAAGAAATAAAACTGGCTTTGAAACCATGCTCACGCAAGTTTAAGTTGCGTCTCTTGAACTCTTTGATAGAATCTTCTTCTTTTCCGTATAATTTGATTTCTGTAAAACCATTTAAGTTTTCTTGCGTAAAACCAAATAGATCTCCCAGAGCGTCTGCTTGACCACGGAATGAACTTTGTGATTTAGCAATTACCACACGAGCGACTAAAATAGCGATAGGAATGGTCATAATGACAATCAATGCTAGAGAGAAATTAAGAGTCAACATCATTACAATGGCAAAAGCAATTCCCAACACACCGTTCAATACTTGTATCAATGATTGCTGCAATGCATTGGTGATAGCATCTATATCACTGGTAACACGACTTAAAATATCTCCAATTTGATGTTTGTCAAAATAAGAAACCGGCATACGATTTATCTTAGAAGAAATATCGTTCCGTAAATCACGCATCCCTTTTTGAACTACATTTGTTAAGGTATATTGCGAAATGTATTGTGAACCGTGATAGAACATACCACGGATAAAATAGGCAATCAAAACTTTTGTTAAGTAAGGGTAATTCATCCCTGCACCTTCGATACCACGAACGATATCAGCAAGGTTAGCCGTAATTTCTGTAATGGCTAAACCGATAATGAAAGGTTCAAGGGCGCTTGAAATCGATAGTAAGACAGTTCCAAAGATAGAAATAAAGAACTGACCACGGTAATTTCTAAGATAAACCCATAACCGAGCAATTTGTTTTAGTCCTTTCATTGGTTTAATTCCTCCTCACTTAATTGAGATGATGCAATTTCACGATAAAGCGGGCTGTTTTGAAGCAGCTCTTTATGCGTTCCTTTTGCAGCGATTTCTCCTTCATCGAGTAAGATGATTTGGTCAGCATTCATAATGGAACTTACTCGTTGACCAACAATAATGGTAGTAGCGTTTTGCGTAACTTGGCTTAAACGATTTCTTAAAACAGCATCCGTTTTAAAATCTAGTGCTGAGAAACTATCATCAAATACATATATACTCGGTTTACGAATAATTGCCCGTGCAATAGACAGACGTTGTTTTTGGCCGCCAGATAAGTTGCTTCCACCTTCAGCTAAAACTGTTTCGTAATGATTTTTTAAGCGCTCGATGAACTCTTTGGATTGAGAGACATCTGAAGCTTCTTCAATTTCATTGTGAGTAGCATCCCAGTTACCATATTTCAAGTTCTCAGTGATGCTTCCTGTAAAGAGTAAAGCTTTTTGCGGTGTGAAACCAATTTTGCGTCGCAAAGCTTTCAGATTGTACTCACGAATATCAATGCCATCGACTAAAATACGTCCTTCAGTCACATCGTAAAAACGAGGAATCAACTGAACAATAGAAGATTTCCCACTTCCTGTTGACCCGATAAAAGCAACCGTTTCTCCAGGTTTAGATTCAAAACTAATATTTTTTAATACGGGTTTATCTGCATCAGGATAAGCAAAACCTACATTATCAAATGTAATGTAACCTTCTGTTTCCGTTACTTGAATACCGTTTTCATTTGGATCGATAGAGCTTTGTTTTTCCAGGACTTCTCGTAAACGATTTGCGCTGACAGAAGCTCTTGGGTACATAATGAAAATATTTGCGAACATTAATAATGAAAATAATGCATGGAAAGCATATTCGATAAAAGCGACTAAAACCCCAACTTGAATATTTCCCGCAGCGATTTGACTGGCACCTAACCAGACAATCGCAATAATTACGATATTGATAATGAGAGAAAATCCAGGTTGAGTAATAGCCACTATCTTAAACAGTCGAGAAGAGACTTTACGGTAATCATTGTTGGTATCATTGAATCGTTTTTCTTGAAACTCTTCGCGGTTGAAGGCCCGTATGACTCGTAAACCGGTTAAGTTTTCTCTCAGTATACGGTTGATATTATCTAAGAGTGACTGTTGTTTTTTAGACAACGGTTGTGTAGCACGCGCAATGAATAGAATCAATAAAATAATAATCGGCATTGCTGGAAGTACCGCAATAGCTAAATCTGGGCTGGTCTGTACAATCATCATACCGCTCACGATGATCATCAAAGGGGTAACTACACCAAGACGTAAGATCATTTCAGTAAATTGCAGCAATACAAAGGCATCGGTTGTAATACGAGTCCCAAGAGAAGAAACCCCGATTTCATTGTATTCAGCGTGAGAATATTTCATCATACTGGTATAGGCATCATTTCGCATGTCCATAGTCATGGTATTAACAATTTTACTCGATGCATAAGAATTGACGATTCTTCCGATAAAACCGAAGATAGTCAGCAATAACATAAAAATAGCATATCGCCAAATTAAAGAGCGATCGCCTGGAATGATTGCATTATCAATCATTTGTGCCAACAAAGTAGGAAGGCCTAAATTGATTAAAATAAATCCTAAGGCTCCAATAATATTGATAACGAGTAATTTAGGGTATTTCCGAAGATACTGCCAAATAAATTTCATATATATAAACGCTCCTTATCTTAAAATTTTTAATAACAACCTTAACGTAACTAAACAAAAGAAACGGCCTAATGCAGGTGCACTAGGCTCAATGAGTTTATTTTATGTTTTTATCCTACTAAAAGCAATTGCCTTCTTGCTAAAAGTGAATTTTTTTTATCTGAAGAGACTAAAACGTTAGTGAACTGGTGTGTAAAGTGGGGGATAATAAGGTGTTTTTAAACACTCCACTTCTCATAATCTTCGTCAGCCATTGATTCTACCATTCCAACCAAATACCCATTTCCAACTTGAGAGAAGAAGTCATGATTTGAAGTTCCAGTTGAGATTCCGTTCATAATAACCGGATCTACATCGTCCGCGGTATCTGGGAATAAAGGATCAAAACCTAAATTTTGCAATGCTTTATTGGCATTGTACCGCAAGAAAACTTTGACGCGCTCAGTCCAACCCATCTCGTCATACAGGTATTGAGTATAATTCACTTCATTTTGGTAAAGAGTAAACAACAATTCGTAAGTCCAGTTTTTTAACTGTTCTTGTTCGTCTTCTGGCAATTGATTGTAGGCAATTTGGAATTTATAGCCGATGTAAGTTCCGTGCACTGATTCATCGCGCAAAATCAATTTGATGATTTCTGCTACGTTTGGCAATTTGTTATTGCCTAAATAATGAAGCGGAGCAAAGAAACCTGAATAAAATAAGAAAGATTCCAGCAATACACTAGCTACTTTACGTTCTAAATCCGTTCCGTTTTGATAAACGTGGTTGATAATTTCAGCTTTCTTTTGAAGCATTTCATTTGTGTTGGTCCATTGGAAAATTTCATCAATTTCTGATTTAGTATTCAGCGTACTGAAGATAGCACTGTAACTTTTGGCATGCATGGATTCCATGAATTGAATATTATTGTATACAGCTTCTTCGTGCTGTGTACGAATGGAATTCTTTAGAGAAGCTACTCCATCTTGTGATTGAAGAGTGTCTAGTAAAGTAAGACCACCAAATACCTTTCCCATCATATCTTGTTCGTCTTTTGGAAGATTGTACCAGTCGTTTAAATCGTTTGAGACGGGGATACGTGTATCGGTCCAAAACTGTTCAACCAACTTTTCCCAAGTTAATTTATCAATCATATCCTCAATTTTGTTCCAGTTTATAGCATGATATTGTTCAGTCATTGCATCAACTTCTCCTTACTTTCGAGTTTATTCGTAGTATTCAATGTACTACGGCAGAGGAGGGCAAGGGCAAATCAAGTGACCAAAGACCTCCGCATCCTTTAGTAGAGCTGCGGTCGCTAGACACTCGAGAAAAAGACAAATTCAATTGAGGATAAAAAGTATCCTCATTTGAATTTCCTATTTTCTTGTCGTGTCTACCAAGCGACCTCCGCATCCTTTAGTAGAGCTGCGGTCGCTAGACACTCGAGAAAAAGATAAATTCAATTGAGGATAAAAGGCATCCTCAGTTGAATTTCCTATTTTCTTGTCGTGTCTCCCAAGCGACCTCCGCATCGTATAGTAGAGCTGCGAGGCCTAGCAATTTTGCAAAAAAGATAAATTATGTTTGGGACTGAGAAACGCTCCAATCATAATTTCCAATTTTTGCGTCATTGCTCCCAAGGCCTCTCCGCATCCTGTTTAAATAGTACAGCTTTCGCATTGGTTGGAGCCTATTTCTTCTGAGTTTTCTGTGAAGGTTCTGACGTAGTAAATGGATTTGATGCCTTTTTTCCATGCATAGTGTCTTAAAATGTTTAAGTCACGCGTGGTTTGCTTGTTAGTACGTCCCATTTTCCATTCGTATAATCCAGCAGGAATTTCAGATCGCATAAAGAGTGTTAAACTCATTCCTTGGTCAATGTGTTTTTGAGCTGCTGCATAGACATCAATGACTTTACGCATATCAATATCGTAAGCAGAAGTGTAGTAAGACAACGTTTCATTTGATAGATAAGGAGCAGGGTAATAAGTTTTACCTGTTTTCTTCTCTTGACGTTCTTCAATCAAACGAGTGATTGGGTGCAGGCTGGAAGACGTTTCGTTTACATAACTGATCGAACCAGTCGGCGCTACAGCTAAACGGTTTTGGTGGTACAATCCGCCAGTCATAATAGAATCTTTTAAAACTTCCCAATCTGCGGCTGTTGGTACTTGCAAATCGTCAAATAAGTGTTGTACTTTTTCGCTTTCGAAGATGAAATCTGCTGCAGTGTATTTGTCGAAATATTCTCCACTAGCGTATTTAGACTTCTCGAAGTTGTGGAAAGTTTCCTTACGTTCCATAGCGATTTGATTGCTGGCTTTCAATGTATAATAGTTCAACAACATGAAGTAAGCATCTGTAAATTCAACCGATTCCGATGAACCGTAAGTGATTTGGTTCAATGCTAAATAAGTGTGTAGGCCCATCGCACCTAAACCGATTGTATGGTAGCGGTCATTTCCATTTTTGATCGAAGGAACAGCTGAAATGCTGGATTGATCCGTAACAGTTGTCAACGCACGCACCATTGCATTCACTGATTTGCCAAAATCTGGAGATTTCATCAAGTTTACGATATTGGTCGAACCTAGGTTACAACTAATGTCAGTTCCTAAAGTTTCATAGGATTGATCATTATTGATCAGTGAAGGTTCTTGTATTTGCAAGATTTCACTACATAAGTTACTCATCGTGATCGTTCCATAAACCGGATTTTCACGGTTTGCTGTATCAATGTTGATGATATAAGGATAACCAGACTCTTGTTGCAATTTAGAGATTTCATTTTCCAAGTCACGTGCACGGATTTTTGATTTCCGTACTTCTTCATTATTTACCAAATTATCGTACTCAGCAGTAATGTCTACATAGGCAAAAGGTCTGCCATAAATGCGTTCCACATCATACGGGCTGAACAAGTACATCTGCTCATCATGGGCACACAATTCGTAGAATTTATCCGGTACAGTCAAACCAAGAGAGAGTGTTTTAACACGGACCTTTTCATCGGCATTTTCTTTCTTAGTCGATAAGAAAGAAACAATGTCCGGATGGAAGACGTTCAAATATACTGCTCCAGCACCATTGCGTTGTCCTAACTGATTTGAATAGCTGAAGCTGTCTTCCAATAATTTCATAACTGGGACAACACCGCTAGAGGCATTTTCAATTTTCTTGATTGGATCTCCTGCAGCACGCAAGTTGGACAAGTTCACTCCAACTCCGCCACCGATACGCGACAATTGCAATGCACTGTTGACGGTACGGCCGATGCTGTTCATGTCATCTGTTGCTTGGATCAAGAAACAAGACACTAATTCACCACGACGTTTACGTCCAGCGTTTAAGAAGGTAGGAGTAGCCGGTTGATAACGTTGATTGATGATTTCATCCGCAATCGTCCAAGCCAATTCTGTGTCGCCCTCTGCTAAATACAAAGCGTTAAACACAATACGGTCTTCATAACGTTCTAAGAAACGTTTGCCATCATTCGTTTTTAAAGCATATTGTGTGTAGAATTTGTAAGCCGACATAAACGAACGGAAGCGGAATTTACGGTTGTACATTTCATTAAACAAGTCTTTAACGAATTGTCTGTCGTATTGGTTCAAAAATTCTTCTTCGATATAATCGTTAGTAATCAAGTAGTTTAATTTTTCATCTAAAGTATAGAAGAAAACCGTGTTGGGATTCACATATTCCAAGAAGTAAGCACGCACGGCTTCACGATCTTTGTGCAATGGGATAGATCCATTGACTGGTCGATTCAATTCATTGTTCAGTTTAAAATAAGTGACCTCATTGGGTTTTGTAGCTAATTTAGGCTTTTCCAAGGTCGTTCACCGCTTTCTTTAATTTTTTTACATCTTCGTCATTCCCTTGAAATTCAAAGGTATGTAATAATGGTACATCATATTCAGCTGCCAAATCTTTTGCTGTAAAGACAAACAATTGAGCAAAATTCAAGTTCCCGCCGCCCGCGATGCCCTTAAAGTACTGTTTGTTATCAGCAGTTTCAAGAAAATCATTCAGAATTTCGGTAGCTTCTTTTTCATAGGTCGGCGTAACGATCACAAAAGGTTCGTTAATACTGATAAATGGATTTGTCGGAGTCAATTCCAACAAATCCATATCTAATTTTTGAACAAATTTTCTCGTTTGGCCGGTTAAAGAAATAAAAACTATTTTCATGCTAATTGGTCCAATAAATCTGGGCGGAATCCATTAAATGCATCTTGTCCATCAGCTAAGATGACAGGTACAGAGCTGAAACCTAATTCTTTGACTTCTGCTAATGCTTCTTCAGACTCAAATATATCTTTTATTTCGTAAAGAACACCTTTATCATCTAAGTATTTTTTGGTAAAATTACATTGCATGCAATTTGGTTTTGAGTAAATTACGATAGTTTTATCAGCCATTTTTCATTCTCCTTTGAACTTTTCTCTTAGTAGTTTTTATTCTACACTCCTTCAAAGAGAGTTGCAATCGAAATACTATATTTTGATAAATTATCCTATTCACAAGCTTCTAAACACAATATGTAGTGTTTTGCAAGCTTTTTTATTTTTGTCCGAAACAGCAAAAAAAGACTTCCATAACGCATTTTTACGGAAGTCTTTGATTTTTTTTTTATAAAGCAGGCGCATTATTTTTTTTTACTCGACTTACAAACTCAGTAAAGAGTTGTTGCATTTTTTTATCGGTTTTAATCATCAACTCTGGATGCCACTGAACGGCTACGATACTAGTTTCAGGATCTTTAGCTTCAAAAGCTTCAATCAATCGGTCCTTGCTCCAAGCAACTGCTTCAAATGGATCTGCTAATTCTTTGATGGCTTGATGATGATAAGAATTGACAACATAAGTCGTTCCGTAAATTCTAGCTAAACGACTGTCGGGATCAATAGTCACCGTATGAGCTCCATTGTCATACATCGTTTGTTGAATATGTTGCACGGTCAAATCTGAGTAAGAGCTAGCCAGATCTTGATACAAAGAACCTCCGAAAGCCACATTTAAGATCTGCATCCCACGGCATACTGCTAAGATTGGTTTCTTTTGCTGAATGGCTTCATTGATCAAAGCTATTTCAAAAGTATCTCGAATAGGACTAGTTGTTCCTAAAGCAGGAATCGGTTCTTCACCATACAATAGAGGGGAAACATCTTGACCACCAGCTAATAATAATCCATCGATTCGCGAAATGTATTCTTTCGCATCTTCTGGGTTTCCAAGCGGGAGGACAGAAGGCAGACCGTAAGCGGTCGTTATTCCCTCTACAAAACCTTGAGGAGTATACGTAATCGGCAATCCATCAAAATTAGGCGATTGTGGGGTTAAAATATTTCCCGGAATTCCAATAATCGGTTTCATCAATACACTTCCTTTCCAAAAGCAAACCAATCCATTATGGTTAGCCCTTATTTTACATGAATTAGGATGAAAAAGGTAGTGCGACTATAATGTGGATGAGGAAAACTTGTTTAAATTACATTGTGCTTAATTTAACATGCTTGTGCGTTTGAAAGTTTTTTTATGTCTTTAATGTTGTTTTAACAATGTGTAAATATTGTTCGTTTTTGTATAAAGTAGTGAAAATATACGATTATTCTGTTATTATTAGCCTATTAAAGGAAGCAGAGAAAAGAGGGATTCTTCATGTCAGTTTTAGAAATCAAAGATTTGCATGTTTTTATAGAAGAAAAGGAAATTTTAAAAGGGGTCAATTTGGTCATTAAAACAGGTGAGATCCATGCCATTATGGGACCAAATGGGACAGGGAAATCCACCTTATCAGCAGCTATCATGGGACATCCAAGCTATACTGTCACAAAAGGCAAGATTTTATTAGATGGAGAAAATGTGCTGGAAATGGAAGTGGATGAACGCGCTCGAGCGGGATTATTTTTAGCAGTCCAATACCCAAGTGAGATTGCTGGGGTCACGAACGCTGAGTTCATGCGAGCAGCTATCAATGCCAGAAGAGCAGAAGACGACAAAATCGGCGTCATGTCATTTATTAAAAAATTGGATGAAAAAATGGCAGTATTAGATATGCCGGAAGAAATGGCTGAACGTTATCTGAACGAAGGATTTTCCGGCGGGGAGAAGAAGCGAAATGAGATTTTGCAATTGATGATGATTGAGCCTACTTTTGCTATTTTAGATGAAATCGATTCAGGATTAGATATCGATGCCCTGCAAGTGGTGTCTAAAGGGGTCAACGCGATGCGTGGAGAGAACTTTGGTTCATTGATTATTACGCATTACCAACGTTTATTGAATTATATCGTGCCAGATGTAGTGCACATCATGATGAACGGTAAAGTGGTCTTGACTGGTGGAGCCGAATTGGCCAGACGTTTAGAAAGTGAAGGGTACAAAGGGATCAGCGAAGATTTAGGATTAGAAGTAGAAACCACTGAAGGTTAGGAGGAAATGAGATGAAAGTTACGAGTTCTTTGAACCACTTTGAAGCTGTAAAACAATTTTCTCAAAAACACCAAGAACCAGAGTGGATGTTGGAATTAAGATTAGAAGCTTATGATCAGATTGACCAACTGGAGCTTCCGGTTATTGAGAGGGCTCATTATGAACGTTGGCCGCTAATGGAAGTACCGGCAAGTACATTTGAAGACGACGAATCTTTTTCAGGTATTGTTTTATCTGAAGACAGCGCGCAACGTGTGGTGCAATTCGGGAAGAATACAGTAGAAGAAACTTTGCCGCAAAAATTGATCGATCAAGGCGTAATCTTCACGGATTTGTTCACAGCTGTTAAAGAACATGGGGATTTAGTCAAAGAAGTCTATATGCAGTTAGCCGTCAAGTTCAATGAAGACAAATTGACAGCTTTCCACACAGCGTTTATGAACAGTGGACTTTTTCTATATGTTCCTAAAAACGTCATTGTGGAAGAACCATTTGAGGCTGTCTTTGTTCAAAACAGCCAACTGCAAGAATTATTTGCCAAACACATCTTGATTTATGCAGACGAGAACAGTGAATTCACGTATGTAGAGCGTTTCGAAACGATTGGTGAGGAAAAGGCTGCTGCTTCGATTATTGCGGAAGTAATCACCAAATCAGGGGCCAAAGCGAAGTATTCAGCAGTGGATCAGCTTGGAGAAAACACGGTCTCGTACTTTAACCGCAGAGGGCATTTATTGCAAGACTCAAGATTGGAGTGGGCGATAGGGGTGATGAACGGCGGAAATGTGATCGCAGATTTTGATACTGATCTGATGGGAGAAGGTTCCCACAGTGAGATCAAAGTGGTAGCCATCAGCATGCATCAGCAGGTTCAAGCGATCGACACTCGAGTCACCAATTTTGGTCGTCATAGTGTAGGGCATATTTTACAACATGGCGTTATCAAAGACCGCGCTACGCTGACTTTTAACGGAATCGGACACATCATTAAAGGCGCAAAAGGGGCTGATGCTCAACAAGAAAGTCGAGTGTTGATGCTGTCGGATAAAGCCCGTGGCGATGCTAATCCCATTTTATTGATTGATGAAAATGATGTAACGGCAGGTCATGCGGCCAGTGTTGGTAGGGTAGATCCAGAAGAAATGTACTATTTGATGAGTCGCGGGATTCCAAAAGCTGAAGCAGAACGATTGGTGATCCGTGGTTTCTTAGGTTCGGTGATTGCAGCCATTCCATTGAAGAGCATTCGTGAGGATTTGGTCAGTACCATTGAAGGGAAGCTGTTGTAATGAAGTTGAACAGTCACCAGTTAAAAAAAGATTTCCCGATACTAAAACAACAAATCAATGATGAACCGTTAGTTTACCTAGACAATGCAGCGACTACACAAAAGCCTGTTGTTGTATTGAATGCTTTGCAAACTTATTACGAAACCTCCAATGCTAATGTACATCGCGGTGTTCATACATTAGCGGAACAAGCCACTGCTCAATATGAAGCCGTGAGAGAAAAAGTGCGTGAATTTATCCATGCTGAGGAAACAGCGGAGATTATTTTTACTCGCGGTACGACCACCTCATTGAACTGGGTTGCCAGAAGTTATGGAGAAGCCAATGTTTCTAAAGGAGACGAGATCGTGTTGTCTTATATGGAACATCATTCCAACTTGATTCCATGGCAACAACTGGCCAAGAAAACAGGAGCGGTGTTGAAATTCATTCCGCTATTGAATTCTGGAGAAGTGGATATGTCAGCAGCGGAAGAGTTGATTGGAGAGCAAACTAAAATTGTTGCTATCAGCCATTGTTCTAATGTGCTGGGGAGTATCAATCCTATAGCAGAATTGGCGGAACTGATTCACAAAACTGGTGCCGTTTTAGTAGTGGATGGCGCTCAGGCCGTGCCGCACATGCCGGTAGATGTTCAAGCATTAGGTGCCGACTTTTACGCATTTAGCGGACACAAGATGTTGGGACCGACTGGTATAGGCATCTTATACGGAAAAAGACACTTATTAGAACAAATGGAACCTGTTGAATTTGGCGGGGAAATGATCGAACTGGTGGAAGAGGAGGACAGTACTTGGAAAGAACTGCCTTGGAAGTTTGAAGCGGGAACCCCTAATGTTGCAGGCGTGATTGGACTGGGAGCAGCTATCGATTACTTATCCATAATTGGGATGGAAAATATACACGCTATGGAGCAAGGGCTGATTGCTTATTTATGGCCGCAACTGGAGAAAATAGATGGTGTGACCGTGTATGGCCCAACAGATCCATCTGTTCGCACAGGAGTGGTGGCCTTCAATTTAGAGGGCATCCATCCGCACGATGTCGCTACCGCTTTAGATATGGAAGGGATAGCGGTTCGGGCTGGGACTCATTGCGCTCAACCGTTGATGCGTCAATTGAACGTGCATTCTACTGTTCGAGCGAGTTTTTATGTGTACAATACCACAGAAGATGTGGACAAATTTGTGGAAGCTATTCAAGCAGTAAAGGAGTTTTTCCAACATGGCATTATCTAAATTAGACCAGCTTTATCGACAAGTGATCCTTGATCATTCTCAATACCCGCATCACGAGGGGGGATTGGCAGAATCGACCCATCAAATTGAACTGACTAATCCAACTTGTGGAGATGTGATTCAATTGCATTTGAGAATCGAAGATAACCTGATTAAAGACATTCGTTTTTCTGGACACGGTTGTACCATCAGTCGTGCCAGTGCAAGTATGATGACGGATGTGATGATAGGGAAAACAGCAAAGGAAGCCTTTGAACTGACCCATCTGTTTTCAGAATTGGTCCAAGGCAAAGAAGTTTCTAAAGTAGAGGCTTTAGGCGATGCAGCGCTGTTGAATGGTGTAGCGAAATTTCCTGCGCGGATCAAATGTGCCACCTTATCGTGGAAAGCACTGGAAAAAGCACTGGCTGCTGCGGAACAGGACCAGAATTAAAGGAGGCAAAAATGAATGACATCTGAATTACAATTTGAAGATTACAAATTTGGTTTCCATGATGATGTGGAGTCAGTTTATTCTACGGGAAAAGGCGTTTCAGAATCTGTGGTGAGGGAAATTTCTGCCCGCAAACAAGAGCCGCACTGGATGTTGGATTATCGATTGAAAGCCTACCAGCACTTTTTGAGTCGACCCATGCCTGAATGGGGAGCAGATTTATCTGAGATTCATTTTGATGAAATCACGTATTACCGAAAACCCAGTGATAAACCCGAGCGCAGTTGGGATGATGTGCCGGAGAAAATCAAGGAAACCTTTGAAAGAATCGGTATTCCGGAAGCCGAACGTAAATATCTGGCTGGAGCGGGAGCACAATATGAATCCGAAGTGGTTTACCACAACATGAAAGAAGAATATGAAAAACTAGGAATCGTTTTTTTAGACACCGATACAGCTTTGAAAGAATACCCTGAAATTTTTAAAGAACATTTTGGAACTGTCGTACCGCTAACCGATAACAAGCTGGCTGCACTGAATTCAGCCGTCTGGTCTGGCGGAACCTTCATTTATGTCCCGAAAGGCGTCCGCATTGATGTTCCTTTGCAAATGTATTTTCGGATCAATGATGAAGGCATGGGTCAATTTGAACGGACATTGATCGTGGTGGATGAAGGAGCTAGTGTACATTATGTCGAAGGCTGTACAGCACCAACTTTTTCGTCCAGCAGTCTGCACGCTGCAATTGTAGAGATCATCGTCAAGAAAGACGCCTATTGTCGCTATACGACGATCCAAAATTGGTCGGACAATGTGTATAACTTGGTGACGAAACGGGCGACAGCTGCTGAAGGAGCCACGATGGAATGGATCGATGGCAATCTTGGGGCGCGTACAACTATGAAGTACCCGAGCATCTTGTTGAATGGTCGAGGGGCAACGGGAACGATGCTGTCTATTGCGATGGCAGGAAAAGGTCAGAACCAAGATACCGGAGCTAAAATGATTCACAACGCACCCAATACATCTAGTTCTATAATTTCAAAGTCTATTGCTAAAGACGGCGGAGAAGTCAATTATCGCGGACAAGTGACCTTTGGAAAAAATTCTGGTGGATCCATCTCACATATCGAATGCGATACGATTATCATGGATGATTTATCGAAATCTGATACGATTCCTTTCAATGAAATTCACAATGGGAACGTTTCGTTGGAGCATGAAGCGAAAGTATCCAAAATCTCTGAAGAACAACTGTATTATTTGATGAGTCGCGGATTGACGGAGCAGCAAGCGACTGAAATGATTATTATGGGATTTGTAGAGCCATTTTCGAAGGAGTTACCGATGGAATACGCGGTGGAATTGAACCGGCTAATTGCTTATGAGATGGAAGGGTCAGTGGGATAACGAATTCTAAGAGCATTAACATAGTACAACATCAATTTTTTGAATATTTTTTACTGAAGCGAGCCAGACTAATTGCTCTTGCTAAATCAAAAGGTGATAAATTTTTAATAGGTGAAAGATGGAATTCACACTCATTTTTTTAGTAGGAGAATCAGGGAATGGCGATTAATTTTATCAGAGATAGAGGGTAAAACTTAAAAACCTGAAAATAATTAGTGTACAAATGCTATAGAGAATACTAATAAGTATTCACGTTGTATTTACTTTTTGCATTTGGTATTATATAAGCAAAGGAATAGAAAGGTGCTGACAGAGGATGAAGACTAGAAAACAAGGTAATGCAATTGTTTTAACGGTGCCGACTAAATTTAATATTAAACCTGATCAAGAATATGTAGCTGTAAAAGGAGAATTGGGAAGTATCACATATATCCCTAAAATAGAAAATATATTTGAAAATGCACAAAAAAAAGGTGTTGACTTGCGTTTTGAGGATGCATTCGAGGAAGATAGACATTTAATTGGAAGAGAAGAAATATAAGATGGTCTATTCTATCGAAGGTTATACCCCAAAACAAGGAGATATTATTTGGTTAAATTTTAATCCAAGTGCTGGTAGAGAAATACAAAAGAAACGGCCGGCGTTAGTCATTAGTTCGAATGCCTACAATGGTAGTACAGGATTTATACTGGTTTGTCCAATTAGTACTTCAAAAAAAGAAAGACCTGGTTTTGTTTCATTGACTCAGGAACATTCCATTCGTGGGAAAGTCAATGCTATGCAAATCAAAGGATTTGATTTCTTAGCCAAAGAAAGAGAAGTACGGTTTGTAGAGAAGGCAACTGCAACTGAAGTAGGGATGGTTGCTCAAATTGTAGGACATATCTTTAGTTTCGATAGTTTACTGAGCGAATAAAAAAATAATACAGTGAGACGACAGACCCTCTATAAGAACCACCACCAGACAAATACCTCAGTATGATGCTGGACTAAACAAATAAAAAAATCTAAAGACCATCAAGGATTAGAGTAAATCTAATTTTTGAGGGTCTTTTTTCTAGGACAAGATACGGAGTTGAGTTTAAGCTACAGGCTATTAATGAATAGTTAAATATTTCTGATCTACAAAGAGTCAACAACGAAATAGGCTAGTTCTAATAAAGGTAAAATTTAATCAGTTATGAAGAACTGGAGGCAAGAGTAAATAGTTTAATCAAATAGGGATTATCCTGTTTGATTAAAAGGAACATTAGCTGACGGGAGCATTTTTGAATCACCCATTTATTCTAGTTAATCAATTGAATAATAAATAGGGTATTAATCAACTAATTACCTTTATTGTTCAGCATATGTTATTTATTCGGTAAAAACAGATTTTTCATGATTTTTAATCGTTAAAAATAAAATATTTAATTGAAACACGAATATTAATCGTTATTTTTTGAACTTTATTTGCTAAAACGGTTGTCCATTACTTTTTTTACGGTTATACTGACTTGTGTAGAAATACGAACATTAACCATTATCGAAAAGGATACAAGGTTTTTTTGAGATTTTGTATCTTTTCATTTTTTGAGGAGGATTTATCTTATGTCGAAAAAAATCCCGTATCTGATATTAGCACCGGGATTCATTTTGTTGGTTTTCTTTTTGTTGATACCACTAGTATCCATTATTTGGCCAACTTTTTATAATGGAGCATTGTCGTTTGATTCATACATTTCTTTTTTTAAAGATACATATAATGTAGGGATTTTCATTCGTACCATTCGGGTTTCTGTAGTTGTGACGATCCTCTGTATCATTCTTGGGGTTCCTACTGCTTACTTTATAGCCGGAACTTCTACAAAATGGCGAGGATTGTTAATGGCACTTACTTTATTTCCAATGTTGACCAATTCGGTTATTCGAAGTTTTGCATGGATCAATTTACTAGGACAAAACGGGGTAATCAATAAGTTGCTCACAACTATAGGTGTCATTTCTGAGCCTTTGACTTTATTGTATACAGAGTTTTCCATTATTATTGGATCCATTTATTTATTTTTGCCTATTTTGATTATCACATTAGTAGGTGTGATGGAAAATATCAATCCAGAAATCATGGAAGCGGCAGAAACTCTAGGAGCGAGTCGCATAAAAGCGTTCCTCAAAGTTGTTTTACCGTTAAGCATTCCAGGAATCATCGTAGGAAGTATTCTGGTATTTACTGGCACATTGACAGCTTATACCACTCCTCAGCTACTTGGAGGCAACCGTAATATGATGCTGTCAACGTTTCTGTATCAAAATGCTATGACTTTAGGGAATTGGGAAGATGCCAGTGTCATTGCATTGATCATGATTGTGACTACTTTGGTCGTTATGAAAGGTTTTAACTTGATTGCTAATAGAATCGACAAGCGAGGTGAACAGGATGCGTAAACAAAGAGGGTTGTCGATATTCGCCGGAGCTGTATTTGCTTTCTTGTTTATTCCTTTAATCATTATCACGATAACAGCTTTTGGAGAAAATGCGACCATTCAATTTCCCATTAGTGGATTTACATTTCAATGGTTTACAGCTGTTTTTGAAAATCAGTCTTTTATGGACAGCTTTTTATTGAGTTTAGAGGTTTCGTTACTGGCAACTTTGTTGGCGTTGATTATTGGTATTCCTGCTGCATATGCTTTAACTAGGCATGGTGTGAAAGGGAAAAGCTGGATCAAAAGTTTTTTCTTATCCCCAACGATTATTCCAGGTGTCGTAGTAGGATATTCGCTGTTTCAATTTATCGTTATTCGTTTGCAAATTCCTCTATTCCAGGGCTTACTGTTAGGGCATTTTTTAATCAGTCTGCCTTACATTATTCGTGTAGTAGGTTCGAGTTTAGAACAATTGGATTTTTCGATCGAAGAAGTGGCTTGGACTTTAGGAAGTACTAAGATCAAAGCGTTTGTCAGTATTGTATTGCCAAATATTTCTTCCAGTATATTTGCTTCTTTTATGCTGGCCTTTATCAATTCGTTTAACAATATTCCTGTGTCGCAATTTTTATCTGGTCCTGGTATTTCAACATTGCCGACCACTTTAATGAATTACATTGAATACAATTATGATCCAGTAGTTTCTGCATTGTCTGTGCTTTTAATGCTGGGAACGATCACTTTGATGTTTTTAATTGAAAAAACGCTTGGGCTAGCAAAAGTAGTCTAGTCAGTCAATCGAAGAAGAAAGATTTTCTCGCTTTATCAGTCGATTGGTTAAATATCCTTAAGGAGGACATGTGCTGTTATGTCATTTGTTGACTTAGAAAATATCCGTGTGAGTTATGACGGGAAAAATAATATCTTGAAAGAACTGAATCTATCTATGGAAAAAGGGGAACTGATCTCATTATTAGGACCATCGGGTTGTGGCAAAACAACCACTTTACGGGTTATTGCAGGTCTGATTGAGCCGAATGATGGCACCTTTACTGTAGGGGAGACTGATTTGACAAAAGTTCCTGTCCACAAACGTAACTTTGGGATGGTTTTCCAAAGCTATGCATTGTTTCCGCATTTAACTGTGAAAGAAAATGTGGGTTTTGGATTGAAACTGAGAAAAGAAAAAAAAGAAGTCATCGAGAGAAAAGTGCAAGCTATTTTGGAAGCTACTGATTTATCTGATTATGCTGAGCGTTATCCTAAACAACTGTCTGGAGGGCAACGTCAGCGTGTGGCTCTTGCTCGGGCTTTAGTGATTGAACCACAATTATTATTGTTGGATGAACCTTTAAGCAATTTGGATGCTAAGTTACGCATCAGCATGCGGATTGAGATCAAACGGATCCAACGTAGTTTAGGGATAACGACAGTCTTTGTGACGCATGATCAAGAAGAATGTTTTTCGATTTCAGACAAAGTAGCGGTTATGAATAATGGAGTCATTGAACAATACGATTCTCCGGAAGAAATTTATAAGAAACCTAAAACAGAGTTCGTGGCTCGTTTTATTGGATTTGAAAATTTCTTTCAGTTGACCAAACAAGGCACACATTCCTATGTGACTTCAGATGGAACACTAATTGAAACAGAGCACACAGCAGTTAGACAACAAGCCACCGGAACGATTCGGCCAGATGATATTTTACTTGCTGCACAGGATCAGGAGCTGCCGTCGAATAGTTTAGCCGGTACGATCAGAGTCCGTACGTTTTTAGGGAAAAGTTATCAATACGAAATAGAAACTGCTATTGGGAAATTGTTAGTCAATGATGTACAGGTACCTGGCTACCAAGTCGGAGAGAACGTTTTTGTGGTTATTCCAAAAGAAAAATTGATTTTAGTTTAGCCAATTATAAAAGGGGGATTTTTGAGTCATGAAAAAGAAAGCTGTTTTAGCAAGTTTAACGGTGATGAGTGGGTTGGTATTAGCGGCATGTGGACAAGAAGCAAGTGGAGAGAATAAAGAACTAGTTATATCCACATTTGGCTTAAGTGAAGATATTATGCAAGAAGATATTTTTGCACCATTTGAAGAAGAACACGGTGTGGATATTGTAGTAGAGACAGGCACGAGCTCTGAACGGTACACTAAATTTGAAAATAACCCTAACTCAACGGTGGATATTATTGACTTGCCGCAATCAAATTCCTCTCAAGGAGCGACAGCAGGATTATTTGAAGAAATCGATACAGAAAAAATCCCGAATTTAGCCGAATTGATCGATAGTGCAAAAGAATTGAGTGAAAATGGGTCTGGAGCAGCGTATACCGTGAACAGTATTGGTATCATTTATGATGAAGAAGCTGCTGGTATGAAAATTGATGAATTCTCTGATTTATGGGATCCATCACTTCAAGGGAAAATCTCTATTCCAGATATTGCTACGACTTTTGGACCTTCGATGATGTATGTAGCTAGTGATTATAAAGGAGTAGACATTACAACGGATAACGGAGAAGCAGCTTTTGCAGCGTTGGAAGAACTTTCTCCTAATATCGTCAAAACATACACTAAGTCTTCAGATCTGGCGAATATGTTCCAATCAGGTGAAATCGTTGCGGCAGTTGTGGGAGATTTTGCGATTCCAATGATTTCAGAAGCTCATCCAGTGGTGCAATATATTGTTCCGGCTTCTGGAACGTATGCTAATTTTAATACCGTAAACATCAATGCAAATTCAGAAAACAAAGAAATGGCTTATCATTTTGTGAATTGGAGACTAAGCGAAGAATTGCAAACCATCACAGCAGCGTCATTAAACGAAGCTCCAACAAATAAACAAGTTGAACTAAGCGGAGAAGTAGCTGAAAACAAAACCTATGGAGAGATTGCAGAGTTAACTAAACCAGTAGATTTCGAATTTGTAAATCCACAAATGGATGATTGGATCAGCACATGGAATAGAACACTAAACCAATAAATTAAAGCTTAGAAAATTTAAAAAATAACCTCTTTTCAGTTAGAGGTTATTTTTTATGTAAGAACCAGCAGAGAGGTGAGTGGCATGAAAATAGATACACTTATAACAAATGTACAAGTATTCAATAGTTTTTTGAAAATATTTGAGTGGAAAGATGTTGCGATTCTTAACGGTAAATTCTTTTCAATTGGAATAAATAAATCGATGGAGCTGCAGCCTGAAGCTACGATTGATGCGAAGGGGAAATACATGATTCCAGGATTGATCGATATTCATATGCATATTGAAAGTTCCATGATTCTTCCTTCTATTTTTTCAAAAGCGGGTTTGTCTCATGGAGTAACCACAGTGGTGGCTGATGCTCATGAAATCGTAAATGTATTTGGTGTAGAAGGAATGGATGCCTTTATGAATGAAGAAACAGAAATGGATATTTTTTATGCGATTCCTTCTTCTGTTCCGTCAACGATTCCGGAAATAGAAACAACAGGTGGTTTCATAGGAGTAGAAGAGGTTCAGCGGTTATTAAACCATCCTAAAGTGATTGCTCTTGGAGAAGCGATGAATTTTGATGGCATTGTGAATGATCCAGATTCTTTGATCCGTCAAATTTTGCATACCGTACAAGAAAAGAAACCTTTTATGCCTATTGAAGGGCATGTGCCGCTAGTCTCTGGACTAGATTTGGCTAAGTTTATGTACCAAGGGATAACAGCGGATCACACACAGCAAACGCCAGAATCTATTTACGAGAAAGTCAGCAGTGGGATGTTCATTGAGTTACAGAAAAAGTCGCTAACCAAAGAAAATATGCAGGCCATAGTAAAAAATCAATTTTATGAATATTGTGCCATTGTGACAGACGATATTATGGCAGATGATTTGCTGAAGGGGCATTTAAATGAAAATGTTCGCTTGGCGATTGATGCAGGTATTCCCGTTGAACAAGCTATTTACATGAGTACCTATACACCAGCGAGAAGGATGGGATTTCAAGATCGAGGGGCGATCGTTTCCGGTTTTAAAGCCGATTTTATTTTGCTGGAAGATCTAGCTGGAATAGAAATTTCATCAGTGTATAATGCAGGGGAATTAGTGCATACAAATGGGGATGAGATAGGCTACCCCGAAACTAAGACGGTTTTCCCTAGTGCCTTTTATTCTTCTGTTCATTGTAAAAAAGCTGAGAGAAGCGACTTTCAGATTGGTGCTGAAGGAAAATCTGCTCTTTGTAATGTGATTCGCATTGCTGAAGTCGGTACCTTTACTGAATGTGTCCAAAGAGAAATACCGATAAAAGACGGTTACCTAGATTGGGAATCAAGTGGTTTAGCATTAATTGTAGTGATGGAGCGTTATGGAAAGACTGGAAACAAAGCGTATGGATTAGTCGAAAATGCACTGACCAAAAAAGGAGCAGTGGGAACAACTTGGTCACACGATCACCACAACTTAATGGTGATGGGAACATCGATTGAAGATTTAGTAGTGGCACAAAATAAATTGATTGAGATTCAAGGGGGCTATTTGACCGTTCGAAACAAACAAGTAGCCAGTTGTTGTCCTCTGTTGATTGGTGGCATTATCAGCGATGCACCAATCCAAGTTATTGGTCAGCAGTTAGGAGAGGTCAGACAAGGAATGATTGATTTAGGTTACCGAAACTCTAATGAGATTATGTCTTTTTCGACGTTATCTTTACCTGTTTCTCCAGCCATAAAAATTACGGATAAAGGGATGTTTGATGTGCGAACTCAACGCCCAATTCCATTAATGGAGGTAATTAGATGAAGACGTTGATTAAAAATAGTCATATCTTAACGATGGATGCAAAATTCACTGAATATTCTGATGGTTACTTAATTATAAAAGATACTAAAATTATAGAAATTGGTCCGTATAATCAGTTTTTACAATCAGAAAGTAACTTTGATGAAGTGATTGACGCTCGTCAAGCAATCATGATTCCTGGAATGGTAAATACGCATACTCATATCGGGATGATTCCTTTTCGCTCATTAGGAGATGATTATCCTGATCGATTGCGTCGTTTTTTATTTCCATTAGAAATTGCTTGTATGACCGAACAGTTGGCATATCACAGTGGGAAATATGCTATTGCTGAAATGCAGATGGCTGGTATTACTACTTTTACAGATATGTATTATTTTGAAGATACTCTAGCACAAGCTACGGATGAAATGAAATCCCGAGCCATTTTAGGAGAAACGGTTGTGGACTTTCCAACTTGTGATGCGCCAACAGCTCATGGCGGGATTGAGTACGCCAAAAAGTTTATTCCAAAATGGCTCGACCATGAATTGATTACCCCAGCGATTGCACCGCATGCGCCAAACACTAATGACCCAAAAGCTTTAAAAGCAGCTGCTGAACTAGCAGAGGAGTATGGAGTACCCATGACCATGCACGTAGCAGAAATGAATTATGAAATGGACCATTTTAGAGAAAAGTATAATGCTACACCAGTAGAGTTCTTACAATCTCTTGGTGTTCTCAGTCCTCGTTTTATCGCGGCTCATTGCATTCATTTGTCTGACCAAGATTTGCAGATATTGAAGCAAGAAGGTGTGAGTGTGGCACATTGCATTGGAGCCAACACCAAGTCTGCTAAAGGGGTGGCTCGAGTAAAAGACATGTTGGAATTGGGAATTCCTGTAGGACTAGGCACAGACGGGCCAAGCAGCGGCAACACACTAGATTTGTTTACGCAAATGAAATTAGTGGCTAATTTTCATAAGACAACCTTACAGGATAGAACAGCTTTTCCAGCTAAAGATATTGTGGCGATGGCTACTATTGAAGGAGCAAAAGTATTGAATATGTCCAATGAGATCGGCTCTTTGGAGGTGGGGAAAAGGGCTGATGTAGTCTTAGTTGAAACAACTTCAGTAAACATGTTTCCTATCTTTGACCCTTATGCAGATTTGGTTTATTCTGCGAATGCATCAAATGTACAAGATGTCTTTATCAATGGGACAGCATTGGTTCGAAATAAGCAGCTTGTTTATCATGAATTAACGGTTTTGCGTTCAAATCTAGCCTCTGAAATGGTGTACTTTTCAAAAAAAGCGAAAGAGTTAGCTTAAAAAATCATGGTAGTAGAGTTTGCTCTCTACATCATCGGTTCTTTTGCTTTTGGAAATATATAAGTAAAAGAGCAGAAAGGTGTTGATAGGGAATGAGGAGAAGTATCACATTTATGCCTAAAGTAGGAAATATAGTTGAAAATGCATTAAGAAATGGAAAATTGTGGTGTGAGAATGAAGTTGAAAGAGATAATCATCTAATGGGAAGAGAAAAAATTTAAAGTGGTATATTCAATTAAAGTCTATATCCAAAATAAATTAAAAACAGCACCAGACTAAGTTGAGTCGGTGCTGTTTTTAATTTATTTCATTTCAAAGTTTTTTACTGCTTTTGGCGTTCATTTTTAAAATGCATATCATTCTCCATGGTGCATTAATAGATAATGCTTACCTAGGTATCACAATTCTTTCCCCAACAAATCTTGATAAACACACAGCGCAGCTCCTGCAACAGCACCGGTATATTGAGAATAGGGTTCGACAATAATTTGCGGATGTCGTGGTAAGGTTAATAACTTAGGGTCATAATCGAGCAATTCAGAAAGCAAATCAACAATTTTGGGTTCTGAAAGCAGTTTGCTGTGCAGATAGACTTTATTGGCATCAATCATCATGTTAATTTTGAAGCACCGATTGAACGAAAAGAAGAATTATCCAAGATTTGCTATCGGCTACATGAAGTAAGAGTTTATGAATTGGAACTATAAATAATTGCAAAAATGTGAAGAATAAATTTTTGAAGGCATGAAAAATCAAATGCGCTTTTATAATTAAAGTGTTGTATTTGGAACAGAAGGCAAATTTTCAGAAAAATTAGTGTTCTCAGATAAACCAATTTATAAGGGGCCTCAGTGAGAAAACCTCCGGTTTCAACCGGGGGATGAATCACGTCTCGGACGCCCGTTGTTGTATTCCTTTAATTGATTTTGGACATATTGCAAGACCACTTCTTTCGATACGTCCCCTACCGTGCTGGCAAAATAGCTTCCAGACCACAAAGAGCCTTTCCAGAGTTCTTGTTTGGTTTCCGGAAATTGCTTAAACCACTCGCGAGCAGATGCGCCTTTTAAAGCCTTCATTATGGAACTAATCGAATGATGCGGCGGAAACGATACCACTAAGTGAATGTGGTCATCGACCACTTCGCCTTCAATAATAGTGATTTCATTGCGTTCGGCAATCATCTGTAAGATGTCTTTCATTTTTTGGCGTCTTTCAGGTGTGGGAAATAAGTTTTTTCGATACTTCGTTACCCACACCAAATGATAGGTTGCTCGGTAGACATTCGTTCTCGTTTTTGTGTACATATGTATCCCCCTTTTTAATCAATGTAACCATATAGTAGCGTTGCTTTTTAAATATCATACGTGTTAAAATCAGTGTACACATAAAAGGAGGTGAAATCAACATGTTGTATGGAATAAAAGGACAATTAACGCTCAAATCCCAACAAAAACAACTCGTTGCACAAAGCGTGGGCAATACACGGTTTGTATGGAATCAGTTTTTGGCAATGTGGAATGAACGGTATCAAAATAACGCATCGCTTCCTCCCCTAACAGAGTATGATTTAAGCAATTTACTGCCTACGTTGAAGCGGGAATATCCATTCTTAAAGGAATCCGACTCGACCAGTCTGCAACAAGTCTCTAAAGAATTAACACAAAGCTTTAAGGATTTTTTCCAGAACCGGAGCCACTTCAAACACCCCAAATTTAAAAGCAAGCAACGTGCCCGTCAATCGTATACTTCCAAAAACATCAACAACAGTATCCGTTTAGAAGGCAACTACTTACGATTGCCTAAATTGGGTTGGGTACAGTTCCGTTCGGGACAACCGTTTACCGGAAAAATCAAACGAGCAACCGTTACCTTTACCTCAGCTGGCACCTATGAATGTAGTTTACTTGTAGACGACGAAAGCCAAGTCGCTACGACTAAAACGCACCAGATGGTGGGGATTGATATGGGGGTATCAGATCTAATGGTCTTATCTACCGGCGAAAAAATCAAAACCATTCGCTTCCACCAACAGCTAACCACAAAACGCTTGTACTGGGAAAGACGGGTGGCACGTCGTGCGCTTAAAGCCAAACAAAAAGGGATCGCTTTGTCGGAAGCCAAAAACTATCAACGAGCCAAACAACAACGAGCGCGTATTTACCGAAAAGAAAAGAACCAACGTCAAGACCGTCTACATAAGCTGACGACTGAGTTGGTTCAACGATTTGATGTGATTGTGTTGGAGGATTTACAGACGTCCAATTTAATAAAAAACCATTCTTTAGCTCGGAACATTGCGGCACAATCGTGGCGTGAAATCCGCCGGATGTTGGAGTACAAATGTGCACGATACGACAAAGAATTGGTTATTGTTAATCCGTACAAGACATCACAAATCTGTTCGGCTTGTGGTTTTGATGATGGCAAACACGCCTTGGATATCCGCGAGTGGGACTGTCCGAACTGTCATGCCCATCACGACCGCGACGTAAACGCTGCAAAAAATATTCTTTCTATTGGCTTGGGACAAGCCTTGGTTAAACAGCCTAAACCGCTGTCTGTAAGCTGAAATGCTTATCAGACAAGTTATGGGTATTCCCAGAAGCTCGGTACTTCAGTGCCGATGTAGTTCACAAATAATTCCTTAAAAGTTATGGCTTAGAATAAACTTAATTCATTTTGAAGATGCTAGGACGAAAGTATCTTTTTGGAAAAGTTAGACACACTTTCGGTAATTTTAATAAACAAATAGAAAAATACACTCCCAAAACTAATGAACTATTTGTTCAAGTAGTTTTGGGAGTGTATTTTTTTAGAGACTTTTTGTCCCAGCCTCTTGGTATCAGTAGCTCTCTGTCTCGACGACAACTTTATCGAAGGCCTCTTTGCATTAGTAACCTATTGTTCTATTTAGTTAACTTTTTTTTTCGTGAAATAGGATTCTCTAGTCATTTGGTAGTGAAAAGTATCTACAAGGTTACCGTTTAACTCGTACGCGTCTTTATCAATATATTCAAGTGACATACCTATTTTGTTCAATACTCTGGCGGAAGATTCATTTCCCGTATCATGTCCGGAAGTAATACGTTCTAGTGAGAGAGTATCAAAACTAAGAGAGAGGATTCGTAAGCAGGCTTCTGTTGTTAGTCCTTGTCCCCAATAGTCTCTGTTCATCATATACCCGATCTCACCTGCACGCTTTTTATCATCCACTCTAAACTCTATTACACCAATCATTTTTCTATCTTTCTTATGTTCTAAGGCGTAGAAACCTAGAGGGTTTTTTAAATAATAATTGGCGATAAATTCTTTTGTCTGGAGAAGTGAAGTATGGGGCGTGAAAATAAATGCCATCGTTTCTTCATCGCTGACATAGTCAAAAATATCCTCTGTATCTCCTAAGGTAATAGGTCTTAATAATAAGCGATCGGTTTCTAAAAAATGATTTTCTGCTAACAATAACGTATAGCTTTTTTCAGTCATAAAGCGCTCCTTATCTATAAATTAAGTGATTATTATAAATCATAGCATATTTTTTTAATGTATATACAAAAAATAAGATAAATTAAGTTGAATAATGAGAGACACTTTTTTTTAAAAAAAACTAAAGGCTAAAAGTACGAAAAGTAACTGTATTTAAAATCTATGCTGAGATATATTTGTACAGAGAATATTTTATAAGGCTATTTAAATTCTTTTGTTCTTTAATGGTAAAATAGAATCATTGATATCAAACACAAGGAATATAGAAATTGGAAGCATACATAGATGACAATTGATTCAACTAAAATTTTTTTGTAGATACTTTTATTGAAGATACCGATTACTTAGAAACTTTTATGAAAGAAAAGAATTGACAGCTTTCACTAGAAAATCAATGTGAAAAAACTATATTATAGAATAAGAAAGGATCTAAATCCATGACTGAATATGTGTACATTGCCGCCGACGCTCCTTTAAGGGTAGGATTAATTGATGGCAGAAGAGGCGATTAACAACCAAATGAATTTCCGATGGCTATTCAAAATTATTTTTATTTCGAAGAAAATGTAGATGAAGACACTGGGAATTTGTTTAACTTTAGCATCCATTTTCCCTTCAAAATCGCCAACTATCAAGTAGCATCTATGGCTTTAAACGTGCCTTTATTTAATCAACGAAGTAGCTCAGCTCCCAAATTTAAAAATACGCTAAAAGCGCTAGAAAGCTATATTTATGAGCAATTTGAAAATGGGAGCAATCAGATAGTGATTTTATACAGCTTAAATAGTTATGAAGATGAACCTTTAAAATCAAATGCAATACTCTCTTTATCTGAGTTGAAACACCAAGATTTATACTATGCTGAAAATAGGCTAGTGACGATAACGAAATAGTTTAGGATGAGCATTATTTCTTTGAAAAAAGAGTCTTTTATTATACTGAAGAAGGGAATAGGGGGACTCCAGATGAAAAAAATAATCAAAGGGAAACATGCAGCAACTATCGCAGTTGAAGATTTAGGCGAAGGGAAGCCGATTGTTTTCTTACATGGATGGCCGTTCAACCAACAGATGTTTGAATACCAGTACAACTATTTTTTACCACGAGGTTACCGAATAGTAGGGATTGATTTCCGCGGCTTTGGGATTTCTGATCTGGTGATAGAGGATTATAACTACAATACATTGGCTGATGATGTCAGAGTTGTCTTAGAAGAACTTCATATTGAGAAGGTTATCTTGGTTGGATTCTCAATGGGTGGTGCAGTTGCAGCTCGCTATATGGCTCGTCATGATGGATTTGGTGTGGAAAAAGTGATCTTGATTAGTGCAGCAGCTCCTCAATTTGCAAAAAAGTCGTATTATCTGACCGGTATAAAAAAAGCCGAGGTTACCGACTGGATCGAGCAAATGCAAACGGATCGACCTAGGATGATCCAAGACTACATTAAACAGTTATTTCATGAGAAGCCTTATGCCGCTTACAAAGATTGGCTCAGTAGTTTGGCTTGGTCAGCGTCTTCTTATGCACTGATTTTGTCAGCTTTGGCTTTGCGTGATGAAGAGGTAAGCGTTGACCTTGAAAAAATCGCTGTCTCTACATTGATTTGTCATGGAGAAAAAGATCGAGTGTGTTCTTATGAAATGGTGGAAGAAATGGCAGCGTTGATCCCGCAACATTTTGTGGTTCCCTTTAGAAAGAGCGGACATGCGATTTTTCATGATGAAACAGACAAATTGAATCGTGCAATGCTGCGGTTTATACAGAAATAAAAAGAACGATAACCATTTCGATGGTTATCGTTCTTTTCGATTAAAGGCTCTGATTCATTCTCTACCAAACCTCTTCTGCAAACTCCCAAGTCTCTCCATTATCCACAGAGAGGAGCAGCAGTTTGTTGTTGCCATTGTAATCCCCATCTTGACCCTGATTGACCAATAGATAAAGTGTTCCGTTTTCTTCGTAAGGCATTTCTGGAAAATCAAAAGCTGCATATTTTTCCTCATCCGTGAGCGGAACTTCAACGAGAGGCAATGTCACTTGTTCAAATGTCACCCCGCCATCCATCGTCCGATACAGATCTGCATAAGTGCTTCCGCTATGAGAAAGACCGATAAATCCAATTTGTTCGTTAATAAAGGTAATACCTGTGGAAACGCCGATACTGCCTAAGAATGGGTCTGAGTTGAAGACTTCCCATGTTTCTCCACCATCCAAGGTCTGCTGAAGAACGTAAAAGCGACTGCTCGCAGCTGAATCTACAACTGCTAACTGATAGCCGAATTGTTCATTGAAATAGAAAAACTCGTCATCAGGCGTGTACGTTTCTTGATCTGCTATCTGGAACTGTTCTTCTGCACTCAGAGCAGGAGCAGCTATAGAAGGATCAATGAATCGGACCGGTATATTAGCTTCATTATCAGGAGTATACACGGAAACGGTGTAACCGGCTATTTCTCCTTCTGCTCGGTTTAATATATTGGTGTCGCCTTTCTCGTTAAAGTAGGTAATGCCTTCCAGATTGTATCCCCAGCTGCGGTAACCAGCATAATAGATGCCAAAAGATTCTTCATTCCAGTCACTGATCGTTTCTTGTATAGGCAGCACTTTGAGAGCGTTGATCAATGGCTGCAATTGCTGTTCTTCCTCAAAATTCGGATCCGCAAATCCGTTTAAATAAATCGTCAGGTCCTTGCTTTTTGAATTGTCGTAATCGATCAAAAAACTTTCCGTCTCGTTATTTTTATTTAAACCATACAAAAAGGCATAGACATCCGTGATCTGTCCGGTTTGATCAAATGTAATCTCCACTTCATCGCTTACATACAACTCATTTGGTAAAGAAACTTCTCGCTGGATATCCCCTAATAAGCCGTCTAATCCGTTTTCGTATAGATTATTATGTGAAAATTCAACTGTACGGGTATTCACCCAATCATCAATTATAAAAGCTAGTTTGCCCTGAAAATTGGTGGCACTCTGGTAGATATTAAACCCCGTTACTAGAGTGATCAATACGAGCAGTACTGCAGCGAATCGAACCCACCATTTGCTGATATTTTTCAGTGCAGGAGAAACGATCTTTCCAAAAGGGACGGAGCCTTTTTTGACTGAGGATCTGTATTTGATCAAACAACCAATCAACCAGCCTGCCAATATCAAAGCTCCAACTAAAATAATGGGTGCTCTTCTAGACACACCACCATATTGTGCCAAAAAATAGAGATAGTAACAAACTACTCCATAAATGATCACAACAAATGGATTCCATACCAAAGCACGCCAAATCGTATTCTTTTTCTTCACGTCATCATCTTCCTTATTGGTTTGATTTTAAACTTCTATCCGTTAGTTTATCATTTCAATGGCTGATTTTTGACCAGAAGTTAAAAAAAATTTATTTTCTTCACAAATAATGAGCTGTAGCAAATTTGCGTTCTCTTTTTGAGAATAGTTGCTTTATAAAGGGATGCAAAACTTAGTTGCGTTCCTTTTTTTTTTACGAAATGACGTCTAAAAGGAACGAAAACTACTTTTATGTTCCCTTTTCTATCACTAAAACACTTTTAGGGAACGTAAATGCGAACCAGCTTCGTTAAGCTCATAAAAAAACTAAGAATCTGCAATAAATGAAGTTCTTAGCTTAATTACAATTAATACTGAACTCTAGATTGCTTCCAACCTGCTAAATAACCAGCGACGGAGCCAATCACTAACAGAGGAATCCATTCTAATTGATATTCGTAAAGGGGTAAATGTTCCATCCAGTCCAAAGCTATCCAACCGCTTTTATGTGCTACGGAAAACAGACTCTCTATTGTAATCAAGATCAGAGGAAGCTGCAAACTAATTCTCGGAGAAGAAACAAAGAACGTAAATGCAATCAATAAAACTGTTGAGATAGAAATAGGATAAATAATACTCAAAACCGGCACGCTGGTTTCAATGACTTGATCCAATCCTTGATTTGCGAGAACGAGAGAGAGAACTGTAAAGATGATCGCAAAGCTCTTATAAGAGATGGATGGAATCAGGCTGTTAAAGTATTCGCTGACGGCAGCGATCAATCCGGTAGCAGTGGTCAAACAAGCTAAAAATACAATGACTCCCAGTAAAACAATACCCAAAGAACCAAAGGCATCATTCGAGATGTACTGCAATAAAAACGTGCCGGCATTTTGATTATCGGGAACAACCGTATCAAGAGCTACACGGTTACTAATCCAGCCTAATCCTCCGTAAATCAACCCAAGTAGGATGGCTGCTAACACTGCAGATTTTATCGTACCTGCCAACAACTCTTTTTTATTAGTGATTCCAAGGCTCCGAATCGAATTGAGTACAATGATGGAAAAGGCAATCGCACCAATGGCATCCATTGTCAGGTAACCTTCTGTGAACCCTTTGATAAAGGGAACTTCCATAGTAAACTCTGTCGATGCAGTTTGCGGATCATTGGTAAAATACATGAACAAAGCTCGAAAAAACAACAATAGAATCACAAACAACAATGTGGGGGTTAAATATTTCCCAATGCGGTCGCTCAAATCAGCAGGATTTAAGGCAATCCATAAGACCAAAAAAAAGAACAAGACAGAGAAGATAAACAAACTTAATCCGTTCGATTCGTTTAAGAATGGGACAACCCCCATTTCGTAGGCAGTCGTTGCCGTTCTTGGGATAGCAAAAAATGGACCGATTGTTAAATAAATCACCGCTAAAAAAGTGACGGAATAGGCAGGGTGAATTTTATTTAGTGATTCTTTATACCCATGTTCTGAAATTGAACCAATGATCACGCTTAATAAGGGTAAACCGACACCTGTTAAAATAAATCCTAAAATAGCCGGCCAAAAAAATTCACCGCTCTGAAAACCTAATGCTGGTGGGAAAATTAAATTTCCTGCTCCAAAAAACATGGCAAACAGCATAAAACCAACAATAAAAATATCTTTCGTACGCATTCAAAACCTCCTAAAAAACTCTTTAAAACAAAGTCCTGTTAAGAATAGCATAAATTTAGATATAAGCGTATGAAGATTAAAAAAATTCCATCTATTTGGAACATTTGAAATAAAAGCTTTTTTTGCTCAAAAAAGCACAAAAATCTGCAAAAAGATGGGTTCTAATTAATTGTCGGTCATACTTTTGGTATACTGAAAATAATCAATGGTACGTGTATTGGACTTCAAAAAATAAAAGGAGAAAGAGGGTAGGTATGGATGGGAAAAGCAGGGAAAACAGCTTGGACAATCGGTCTAGGTTTGTTGCTCAATGTAGCATTAGCAGAGACGGTATCGGCTGAAAATCAATTGACGGATATTGATATCAGGGTAGATTTACAAGAAGACGGATCGGGTACCGTAACGGAGCATCGTGAAATGTCGATGGATGATGGAACAGAATTATTTATTGTATTGGAAGCAATGCAGGATTCGGAACTATTGGATTTCTCAGTAGCCGGGTATGAAGAGGTGACAGATTGGGATTCAGATGATTCACGAGAAGAAAAAGCGGGCAAATACGGAGTTATTGATACCGGTGATGGGTTGGAATTGGTTTGGGGAATTGGAGAATACGGGGATAATACTTATGAAGTGACTTACAGCCTCTCTAATCTGGTGCGAGAACTGGAAGATGGACAAGCTTTATTGTGGAACTTTGATACATTTTCTGATATTCCAGCTGAGAATTTGACAATGGAGATAGCTGGTCCGGCACCTTTTACAGAAGAAGATGTCAGGTTTTGGGGTTTTGGATTTGACGGAGACATTCAATTAGTAAATGGGAATATCATTTGGGAAGCTGCGGAAGAAGTAGACGACAGCAATGATGTGATCGTGTTGGCGCAATTTCAGTCTGGATTTTTCCAAACGCAAGCCAGTGTCAATATGACGTTAGATGAACAACGCGAGATGGCGATGGATGGTTCGACGTACAACAAAGAAGCTACTTCGGATACGATTCCGATAATATTGGTTTTAGGAATCGGAACGCTAGCTTTCGGAGGAGGATCTGCGGCAGTTGCTTATTCACTAAAAGTTAAAAATGCTAAAGAAGCGGCTGGTCAAATGCGTAACGGTACAACTCGACTTTCAGACAATAAGAAAATAGTGTATGAGGAAATTCCATTTCATGAAGACGATTTAGCGGGAATCGCTTATTTCCTACATGAAATAGGAAAAGGGTACTTTGAAGATTACTTCTCTGCGTATCTATTGAAGTGGGCAAATGAAAAAAGAATCCAAGTCGTTACGACAAAGAAAGAAGCGGTCTTTAACGAGAAATTTGATACAGTGATCCAGATTGCTGATTATGAAACAGTGAGACAACGGTATCGGATTTCATTTGCGGAGATTGCAGAAAATCTGCCATTGGATCAAGAAGTGACCTATGAAATGGGCTTGTGGGTAATGCTGTTGGATGCTGCGGATACGACGGGCAGGGTCACAGATGACAGTATGAAAAAATGGGCTAAAGAACATGCCAAAGAAGTGGAAGAGTATGCGAATTATTTGATTGACTATTCAAAGGATTACTTGGAAGAAAAAGGATTGCTCCGATTTGATGAGGTAACTGTGTGGGGACAAGATCATGAAGTTGCCATTGCAAATGAGGAGGGCGATCAGTTGTATGATCGTTTAGTCCAGTTTGATAATTATTTAGAACAGATAGATTTAAAAGATGTACAACATCAAGCTGCCCGTATAACAGTGGAAGAATTTATGTTGTGGAGCACGTTGTATTATCGAAGTGCAGAAATTACAGAGCAGTTTAAGGAATTGATGCCTGAACCAACGGATCATTACGAAGAAAGCCAGTTTGTCTATTACTATTGGTATTGGAATGGAGCATACGGATTTAGACAAAATTGGTCAAGCGGCTTAGACAGCGGTGGCTTCCATTCGTCTATGTCTATCGGAGCAGCAGGCGGTACAGGCGGCGCTACCTCATTTGGAGGCGGAGCCGGTGCTGGTGGTGGCGGCGGTGGCGGAGCGCGCTAAGCCTGTCATGGAAATGAAATAGAATGAAGAAGCTGGGGTCTTAATTTAGATTCCTGCTTTTTTATCTTGTTTGAAATAAAGATTTATTAAGGAGTAGGCATTTTTCAGACACCATAAGGATCTAGTTGTGTCAAAATTGTTAGCACAACGCATCTTTTTTTATTCTACTTATATTAAAAGATTGCTTTTAAATCAACCCATAGGTAGAATAAAAAAGATTTTTCCAAAAGTATAAAACAAGTTATTTTTAAATCAAAAAAAGCCTTTATCAAGAGAGAAATGGAGCAGTAAATAACAGATTTTGTTCGATGTACAGAGTAATCTTGATTAAGGGAAAGGAAAGAAGTACATGAGGGACACGGTGATTGTGATTCCGTCTTTAGATCCGGATGTAAAATTATTGAATTTATTAGCGTCTATTCGTAAAAAAGAAACGAAATTGCCGATCTTGCTCATCAATGATGGGAGCAGTTCGGAATATGACGCCATTTTTAAAAGAGCTGAGAAGTATGTTGATCAGTTGTTGATACATAAAGAAAATAAAGGAAAAGGAGCTGTCTTGAAAACAGCTATGCAGTTTATTTTGAAGGAGATGCCAGAAGCCGAACATATGGTGACTATTGATTCAGATGGACAGCACAGTTATGCCGATATGGTAAGTTGTATTCAGTTGGCTAAAGAGTATCCTGATGCTTTGATATTAGGGACTAGAAAGTTTGATAAGAAAGTTCCTTTTCGCAGCAAATTCGGGAATGTTTTGACCCGAAATGTATTGCGTCTCTCTATTGGTCTCGATATTGAAGATACTCAAACAGGTCTGCGGGTGATTCCCAAGTCTTTTATGCCTCAATTAATAGAAGTAGCTGGGGAGCGTTTTGAGTATGAGACAAACATGTTGATTGAAACGAAAAAGCAGCAGCGAACTATTCTCTGTCAGCCTATCGAGACTATCTATATTGCTGAAAATGCCTCCTCGCATTTTAGAGTTGTAGCAGATTCTGTAGCCATTTATGGAGTGTTTATCAAGTATCTTTTGTCTTCTGTGTCATCTTTTATCGTAGATGTAGTGGTCTATGCGGTGTTGATTCATTTGCTGGATCAAGTTGACCTGTCATCGATTTTCATCGCTTCGATAGCAGCCCGTTTGGTTTCAGCAGTGTTCAATTATTATGTGAACCGAGAGTATGTCTTTTCACAACAGAATAAAAATAGTTTTTACCATTATTTTGGACTGGTTTGTGCACAAATCATAGTGTCTGCCTTACTAGTCTATATGGTCCACTCACTCTTTATAGTGGGAGACACAGTATACTTTAAAATCATGATAGATAGTTTGTTGTTCTTTTTGAGCTACTACATTCAAAAGAACTACATTTTTAAGAGGTGAACAGATGAAAAAAATAAGCCGTTCTAAAAAAGTCGTGTATGCATTGACTGTATTGTTTTCTGTGGTGTATCTAGTTTGGAGAGGTATGTACACTCTTCCATTTCACGGATCTTTATTTGCGCTCCTGTTTGGTATTCTGCTCTGGATCAGTGAGATCGTGTCCAATTTTACAGGATTGATTTTGGTATGGAGTAAAAGCAAGTCCAAAGAGATCGCCAAACCGGAAGTTCCTTTAGAAGACTATCCGGATATCGATGTCTTAATCGCAACACACAATGAGGAAGTCGATTTATTGTTGAAGACGGTGAACGCTGCTGTAAATATAGATTATCCAGACAAGAGCAAAGTACATATTTATTTAGCAGATGATACGAATCGTCTAGAAGTGAAAGAGCTTGCTGCTAAATTTCATATTGGCCATATCGGGCTGGAAAACAATCGACATGCCAAATCTGGAAATCTCAACCATGCATTAGCGCAAACGAGTTCTCCTTTGGTGGCTACATTTGATGCCGATATGATTCCCTATTCTGACTTTTTGATGGAGACAGTGCCTTATTTTGTGGAAAACCGTCAGCAACTAGCTGCCGGAGAAAATGTTAAACCATTAGGGTTATTGCAAACTCCTCAAAGTTTTTACAATGCTGATCTGTTCCAATACAATTTGTTTTCCGAAGCTTCGATGACCAATGAACAAGACTTTTTTTCTAGAGAAGTCAATGTCTTGAATAATGCCCATGATGCAGCAATTTATACAGGTTCAAATACCGTCATTACCCGACAGGCGATAGTGGATGCGGGAGGTTTTCCTACGGACACGATCACAGAGGATTTTGAATTGGGTGCTTTAATTAATAGTCAAGGATACAAAAACATGTCTACCTTGGAACCGATGGCTAGCGGATTGACTCCGACAGATATCCCAAGTACGTTGAAACAACGTATTCGCTGGGGCAGGGGGGTTGTCCAAAGTGTCCATAACTTGCACTTATTAACAAATAAACGCTTATCTTTGCAGCAAAAACTGATTTTTTTAAACAGCTATTTATACTGGTGGTCTTTCATTAGACGGTTATTGTATATTTTAGCGCCTATTTTATTTACTGTTTTTGGAATTCAAGTAGTGGATACTAATTTCTGGACTTTGTTGCTGCTTTGGCTGCCTAGTTACTTCTTTTTACATTTATCGATGCAAGATCTTGCAAGTGACATTCGAACGCAACGTTGGGGAGAGGTTCAAGAAACGATTTTTGCTCCCTATCTGGTTATGCCGGTCTTGCTGCAAGCAATTGGAATCAAAGAAACTAAATTTAAAGTGACTAATAAAGCAGCTACTCAATCTAAAAAAGATTTGCTGTATGTTTTGCCCCATTTGATTTTATGGATCTTGACCGTCATTGGGCTAGTGACCTTCAATTATGGGAAGTTTGGTTCGGAGATCTTTTATGGCAGTGTGATTTCTTTTTGGCTGTTGAATCATTTGTTCAATTTGACGTTTGCTGTGTTGTTCTTTTTAGGACGTCCACTCTATCGAAAAAATGAGCGCTTTTTAGCTGAAATTCCTTTAAAAATATCTTATGGAGGAAAAGAATTTGACGTGATGACCAAGAATATCTCTGAAAACGGACTATCATTTGCTGCATCAACGCCGTATTATTTTCCTGATGACGCTGTCTTGGATTTTGAAATAACCAAAGGAGAGTACACCGCTCAGTTAAAAGGAAAAATCGTAAGGGTATTCTCAGGAGAAAATGAGTGGGACTATGGTGTAGCTTTAGACGAAATGTCGGAGCAAGTATATTTGAACTATTTGCAAATTATTTACGATGGTTTCAACCGTAGTTTGCCGAAATTCTTCGATCCATGGGTGACTCCATTTGATCGTTTCTTTGACAATATCCACAAGCGATTGCTGCTGAAGAAAACTGCTTCCAATAAGGTAAGCAAGTACGCACAATTACAATTAAATGAAGCAGTTCAGCTAGGAGATTTTACAGTAATCCTAGAAAAATTTGATTACCAAACGATGACTTTTTTATCAACAGAAAATAGGGCCCAACAGCAGATTGATGTGATAGAAATAGAGGGAGTAACATTTCAGCTTCGATTTGCTGAAGAGACAGGAGATGGGCGTTGCCTTTATACGGTCCAAAACTCTTCAGAATGGGTCAACACAACAGCATTTCAGCAGTTATTAGCAAAATGGGTTTCAAAAGGGGATGAAGATGTTGCTGTTGATGATTTTGCGTATTAGTTTATTTCTCTTTTCTTTATTTGGCTATAGAGTTGTGTTTAAGCAACTGGTCAAATTAAATGAGAGAGTTAGTTGGGTAGCGAGCTGTGCTTTAATTACCTTAGTTTTGTATTTTAGTGCTTATCTAGGACAACTCTATATAGTCGGAATCAGTTTATTTGCAATAGGATGTTTATTAGGTGCAGGGTATCTTGTTAAGCAACTAAAAGAGAAAACATTGCGGCCGCCAACCTTGAATCTGTTGACAATTTGGTTATTGTTTTATTTTTTGTTGTTCGCTGCGACATTATTAACTACTCATTTGGAACATTATGACAACTATTCCCACTGGGCGATAATCGTAAAATTTCTTTATACAGAAGGAAGACTTCCGGCAGCTGGAGATGCTATCATCAGCTTTTCATCTTATCCAATAGGGAGCTCTTTGTTTATTTATTATGCAACTTTGATTGGCGGATACAGTGATTCAGTAATGTTATTTGGCCAATTTGTGTTTATTTTCAGCTGTATCTATGCCTTTTTTGCTGTTGTTAAAGATGAATCAAGAGCACTGGTGATCACAATGCTGTTTAGTTTTATTGCTGTGTTCAACCATTTTAATATTGCTATCCGGATGAACAATTTACTGGTCGACTTTTTACTGCCTATGTTAACATTGGCCGGAATTGCGGGCCTTTACAGAATGCAACTAAAGTATAGACAAATGTCGGTCTTTTTAGTTCTGATTGCAGGTTCTCTGAGTATCGTAAAAAACAGTGCACTGTTTTTTACAGCTGTTTTGATAGTATATTACATCTCTCGAATCATTGTGAATTGGAAGTTTTATCAAAAGAAAGGGACTGTAGTGAGCATCGCTTTGTGTTCAATAGCGAGCTCGTTTATCCCTTATATTTTATGGAGCCAACACGTCAAAAACAATTTAGAGTCTTCAAAACATGAAGTGAACTTAGCAGCTTACCAGCAAACATTTGGTGAAAAAGATCAAGCCGTGATTCAGCAGATTTCGGATAAATTTATTTCGACGATCACAAATCTAGGAACACCTTCCACAGAGGGAATCTTATTAGCCAATTTAATCTTGGTGACAGCTTTTATTGTGATTCGATTTGTCTTGAAACGAAAAAGCAGCATAGTCCGATACTGGGTGATTATAGATGGTGTTACCGGAATTTACTATGCTGGAATCTATTTCATGTTCTTATATTCTATGCCGACTGAAGAGGCGTTATACTTAGCTGGATTTGAACGGTACGCTGCCAGTATAGTTATTTTAGCCTTAGGAATCGTCATGATGGTCTTAGCCAGAGAAGTAGATGCCTCTTTTTATGAACAAGATATGACTGCACGAAATTACCGCAGTTTTAAAAGTTTAACAACGAAAAAATGGTATCAGTATGCTACTTTGTTCTGTTTGTTTTTTGCTACTTTATTGCTTCTCTCGGAAAATAATGGAATGCGGTATAATCAATTTCATTTTGCAGATTCCACGCCAGCTCAGTTTATGAAAATTGGAGAAGAGCAGATGATCTTGAATCAAACCCGTTACTTAGTCGTAAGTCCTGATAAGAACAAGTTGATAGTTATTCAGTAGGATACGTAGGAAAGTATTACCTTTATTCACAGAATGTGGATGGCAGGGAAGATTTTCTGATGGAAGATGAGACATTTATGGAATTGTTGAATGATTACGATAAAGTAGTCATATTGGATGAACATTTTACTTTCAATGCAATGACAGACAAATTATTTGGTGAAGTCTATGAGCCTGGAATCTATGATGTAAAAGACATAGTAGGTTAAACTACTTACCAAAAAAGCCTTGCAGAAATTATCTGTAAGGCTTTTTATTCTGCATTAAAAAGCTTCTAAAATCTCCAGCACGATATCGAACCAGGTCAACCAGAAGTCTCTAAACCATTTTTTTCTTTTTTTCGATACAGGTAAATGAGCATTATGTTTAAACAAGTTCCATGTCGCATGAACGAGTCCCATCATAATACCTAAAACACTCAAAATGAAAAGAGCCATTAAAATAACTTCAATTCCATTCTCCAAATGCAAAGCCTCCTAAAAGAATCTTCTATATCATTTATTAGCCAATACAAACAGATTTGTCGATTTATTATACCATTTGGATGATAAGAAAAGGAGCGAATTCTACCTATAAGCTGTTCTCTTTCATTAAATGATCGGAATAAAGTATACTTATTAGTGAAGAAATAGGGAGATATAGGGCAAACTGTAAACGATATTCAACGAAAATAAAAATGTAATAGAAGAGGTGAAAGATATGTTTACCGATCGACGATTGACTGAGGCTTATGAAAATGCAAGAGTTGAAGAATTTGATGACCATTCGAAATATGTGTTCATGAGTGATGTTCATAGAGGAGACGGAAGCTTATCGGATGAGTTTACTAGAAATCGAGATATTTATTTATACGCTTTGCAACATTATTACCGCAATGATTATACTTATGTTGAAGCGGGTGATGGAGATGAGATGTTAGAATATTCGAATTTCGAGCATACCAAAAACGCTCATCCAGCTGTATATGATACAATCAAGAAATTTTTTGATGAAGATCGATTAGTGAAGATTTATGGGAATCATGATATCTTTTTAAAGTATCCTTCTTTTGTGAAAAAAAATTATTATACGAATTATGATGAATACAATGAAGTGTTTTTTGATTTTTTAAAAGGTCTGGAGCCAGTAGAAGCTTTGGTCTTGAAACACAAACAGACTGGACAAGAAATTTTAACTGTCCATGGGCATCAAGGGGATGCGCCTAATGATCAATTTTGGAGATTGACGATGCTGTCATTGAAATACTTTTGGCGGTTTTTACATGCATTCGGTATCCGGAATCCTTCCAGTCCGGTCAAAAATGTTAATAAACGGCATAAAGTAGAAAAAAATTACAACAAATGGATTGAAAAACACAACATGATGTTGATTTGCGGACATACGCATCGATTTAAATACCCTAAGAAAAAAGACCATCCTTATTTCAACACAGGTTGCTGTATTTATCCGACAATCATCACAGCTATTGAAATCAAGAATGGAATGGTGCAATTGGTACGCTGGAAAGTCAAAGCAACCCGAAATGGTGTATTAAACATTGAAAGAGAAATCATGAGAGGGCCTGAGCCTATATCTGATTTTGATATTCGTGAAGGTTATGCGGGAGCAGAAAATTAGTTTTAAGCAAGCAAATAAACTGCATCTTAGAAGAATTCTTACCCTAAGATGTAGTTTGTTTTTTATTCTCTCAGAAAAATAAGGTATACTGAGTAATGAATAAACTACAGGATGTTGGAGGAAAATATGAATAATAATGATCGTTTGATCCGTTTGCGCTATGCATTGGATATGAAAGAAACAGATATGATTGAGATGTTTAAACTGGGCGGCATGAAGGTTACTAAAGAAGAAGTGAAAAAAATGCTGGTCACTCCTGAAAGAAATGATGAAGATGAAATCATTAATTCAGATGAATTTATGGAAATAAAAAATCCTGCACTAATCGCCTTTTTAAATGGTTTGATTACTTTCAAACGTGGGAAAAAAGATACCGATAAAAATGAACCTCAAAAAGCAGAAGCATCGTTAAAAAATTCATTGAGTATCAATAATGAAATGTTGAAAAAAGTTAAAATTGCACTGAAATTGACTAGTGAAGATATCTTGGATATTTTTTATGATGTGGATGTCGACATCAGTAAAAGTGAACTGAGTGCTTTATTGAGAAAAGAAGGTCACCGCAACTATAAGGTGTGTTTAGACCGTTATGCGCGTAATTTTCTTAAAGGATTAGCTTTACGTTACCGTTAAACAAAAATAAATGACACCCTCGTCCTATACCAGTTTTTTGTATAGGGCGGTGGTGTCATTTGTTTTGTAAAGTTGTTGTAAAATTGTAAATTTTAAGTTAAGAAAACTCTCATAAAAACTAAAAAAGAGTTTTTATTTCCTTTCTAAAACCCTATTATAAGAAATAGAGGCAATTTTTTATTGTTGATTGATTTAGGACATACATATGGAGGGTTTATCATTGGATATTCAAGAAATGCTGTTTCAGTTTTTCGGAGGTTTAGGTATTTTCCTTTTTGGTTTAAAGTATATGGGAGATGGACTGCAACGATCCGCTGGAGATAACTTAAGAGAGATATTAAACAAATTTACGTCAACACCACTAAGAGCTATATTAGCTGGGATTATTGTAACCGTATTGATTCAAAGCAGTTCAGGAACCACAGTGCTTGCTGTTGGTCTGGTTAGCGCAGGGTTTATGACTTTGAAGCAAGCCATCGGAGTTATCATGGGAGCAAATGTTGGGACAACAGTTACGGCATTTATTATAGGAATTGATATAGGAGCCTATGCGTTACCCATTTTAGCTATTGGAGCATTGCTGCTGTTCTTCTTTAAAAAACCTTTTATCAACAGTATTGGCCAAATTATTTTTGGATTTGGAGCTTTATTTTATGGATTGGAATTAATGGGGTCAGGTATGGCTCCGTTGGAAAATCTGCCTGAGTTTAGGACCTTGATGATCCAACTATCAGAGAGCCCTATTTTAGGCGTTTTTGCGGGTACAGGTTTAACATTGGTGCTGCAAAGTTCAAGTGCAACGATCGGAATATTACAAGAATTGTATGCTCATGGGAGCATTGCTTTAGAAGGTGCACTTCCTGTTTTATTTGGAAATAATATTGGAACGACTATCACAGCTATACTGGCAGCTATTGGAACAAGTGTAGCTGCAAAGAGAACTGCAGCATCACACGTAATCTTCAACGCTGTAGGGACTATTTTGGTCATGCTTGTTCTATACCCCTTTACGCATGTTGTTATTTATCTGGGGAATATGCTTCATTTAAATCCTGAAATGCAGATTGCTTTTGCTCATGGGATATTTAATATTACGAATGTTCTGATTCAAATGTGGTTTATCAATCAAATAGCCGCTATTGTATGTAAAATAATTCCAAATGATGATTCAGAATTGAGTTATGACAATTCACATCTAGATCAAACACTGATACAAAGCTCTCCAGCTATGGCTCTCAATCAAGCTAAAATTGAAGTAGGTCAAATGGGAAAATTTGTCATTGATGAATTCCAAGCAATGTTCTCCTACTACAGACAGCAAGATGAAAAAAGTAAAGAAAATACATTGAGATTAGAGGAAATCATCAATCAATCTGATGTTCAAATCACTGAATATTTAATGTTGTTATCTAATGTTGATTTACCTCTTCAAAATACAAGTGAACACGTAGTAATGATGGAAGTAACGAAGTACCTAGAACGTATCGGCGACCATTGTGAAAGCATCTTGAAAAATATACGAGAAGCTTCACACGCTGCTAAAAAGAACAAAAAGAATTTAGGCAGTTCTGAGATAGAAAAGGTATTTTACGATCCTGATTTAGTGGCGCTATTTAAATTAGTGCAGCTGAATATTGAAGATACCGTTAATGCGTATCAATTAGACAGCTTTTCACTAGCCGGAAAAGTTATCCAACGCGAAAAAGATGTAAACAAATTAGAACATGCCATACGTAAAAAGTATATAGAGCGATTGAATAAAGGCATCGGTGTTCCTTCAGACGGTATTCTTTTTGTAGATATTGTTTCTAATTTAGAACGCATCAGTGACCACTCAGTGAAAATCGCCAAACATACTCTTGGGATACGTTATCCGCATCAACAAGCGCAAAAAGTTTTACGCAAAACAGCTGATGAAACAGCAGAGTTTGAAACGGTGTAATGCAGATTATATAAGAAGAACTTACTGCACTTAGTTTGCGGTCAGTTCTTTTTTTTGTTCTAATCAGCATAGTTCGTATTTATTAGGGATATTAAGGTTGATTATCCTCTTTCTTTTGGTTATAGTGATTAAAGGCAAACAAAAAAACGTTTATTTGATAAAAAAATTCGTTTATTGAAAAGGGGATAATACTTGATGCAACCAAAACCACTTATTGCTATTCAAGGAGCTATGGACGGAGAAATACTGGCTCTTTTAGAAGCAATGCAGTCTTATACAGAAGAACGATTTGGGACCTATTCTTTTTTTGTTGGAAAAATTGAAGATATGCCCTTAGTTGTATCTAGAACAGAAATAGGGATGGTCAATGCAGCAGCTGCTACTGCGATTTTAATCGATAAATACCAACCTAGTATAATCATCAATCAAGGAACTGCAGGTGGACACCATCCTGATTTACATGTTTTTGATACCGTCATTGGTACAGAAGTGATACATATCAATAGCTTTGTTTCAAAACATTTAGATAAAGGAGAGGGCATCTCACCAGAAACCTGGGTCCCAATGGAGACTGCTGTACGAGACAAAAGTGGGTATTTGGTGAATCTTTCTGTATTTAAAAGCGATATTTTATTGTCAAGTATAGCTTTGAAACATGCTGAGGATTATCCATATGGAAAAGTGGTTGAAGGAAGAATAGGTAGTGCAGATTTTTGGAATCGAGAAATTGACCGTATTCAGTGGTTCCGCGAAAAATTTCGAACAAGCGCTGAAGAAATGGAAGCTTATGCAGTTGCTCAAATTGCTCAAGCATTTAACATTCCGTTTCTGTCTATACGAACGATTTCCAATTCGGAAGTTACCGATGATGGGATAGAAGACTTAGATACAGCTGGCAGGTATTGCGCTGAATTTAGTCTGCAAGTAGCTAAAGCTATTTACCATCAGCAAACTGTTCCGGTTATTTAGAATAAATTTATCTACAAACTGCATTAAAGCCCCTATCGGTAAGATACCGATAGGGGCTTTAATGCAACTAGAACATGCAGATTGTTTTTCTTACATGGTGTCTATTAAAAATAATGTTATTTATTCAAATTTGTCTATTGAGAGTTGTTGGGAACTCTCTAAAATAGAAACCATATCAAGCAGATAGGCTTTTTGTTGGGGAGAAGCAGCTTTCGTGTCTTCAGATAGTGCATAAGTTACTTCTTCCATCATCTGAATAAAGATTAAGACAATGCCAGCTTTTTCAGGGATCATTTGCATCCATTGTTCATAATATTGCCGAATCGTTTGGTTGAAGCGAGGTTTCTTTTTCAACTGAAACAATTTATCCACTACCATCAACTGTTGTGGATAGGACAATAGATCAGTCGAAAGGACTTTTTTTACCAGCCAAATAGAGATAGTCCAACGTCTAAAAACCCCAGTCAAACTGACAGCAATGAATACTACCAAAGCAACAATTTTTCCAGTATTCTTACTGAACCAACTTTCTTTTTCTGTAACCTCAGCATTCTCTTCATCAGGAGAAATTGATTCGGATACTGTATCTTGAGAGGATTCAGTACTTTCTTCGTTGGATTCTACAGCTTCTTCTTGCTCTTGTTCTTCAGGAACGAGTGTGTCCTCCAAATCCTCTTCTAAAGCTGTTTCATCTGTTAGCGGCTGATCAAAAGGAGGGGTCGGTTCAAATGGGACCCAGCCATAATCTGCAAAGTAAACTTCCGGCCAAGAATGAGCATTGGCATTGGTCACTTCATAGTAAGTTTCTTCTTCAGAAGTTATTTTTTCACCACTATTAAAACCTTTTGCCCAGCGAGTTGGAATGCCCAAAGCCCGGCACAATACGACCATTGCCGTCGAATAATTATCGCAGTACCCAACTTTTGAGTCAAAAAGGAAATGATCTACATAGTCACGACCTTTTGGAATATAAGCCGCTTCTGATGTGCTGTAACGAAATCCGCCATCTTCTTTTAAATACTGCTCTATAGCACGAATCTGCTCATACGGAGTGGCAGCATTTACTGTAATAGAATGAGCCAGTTCGCTCACTCGTTCTGGTAAATCAACTGGTAATTGAGTATACGTATTGTAAAAATTGTCGCCTAAATTTTCGTTAACAAAAGTTGCTTCTGTTAAATCAGGATTAAATTCTCTTGAAGGGGTCAGAATCAAGGTATAAGCATCTACAATATTTTCTGGATCTTCTAAAATGTATTGCTGGGTAGGCCTTTCCAGCAACAATTCAATCTCACCATTGTACTCCGCGAAATCTAAGAAAATAGTATCATGCGTATAGGGGATATAGGAAAATGACTCGCTCAATTCAATATCGATTTCTCGCATATCAGTGGGGCTGTTTTCTGCATCAAATGATTCATAAATTGACAAATCAACAGGAGAGTAGTTCTGATATGGAGTTTCCCAACCTTTGCCAGTATAGACTTCTTTCGATTCAATCAGCCAATAGTGAGGCTCAGAAGTATGAGCAGTAAAAACTGTGTTGTATCGTTGAGTCAGTGGACCGCCTAAGTTGGCGTCATTTTCACTAAAACCGCTTCTGGAAGAAACGCCGCCAGGGCTGTAGCGGTCGATCCATTTGTAGAAATCATGCGCTTCTAAAGTTTCGTGATAGACATCTGCTTGGGAAACTGTCCATTCTTGCTGCTTTGTTAGATGATCCACCCCCCATAACGATACTCTAGTGAATAAAAGTCCTCCACCTGAGAGCAAGAGTAAAGATAAAAAAGTATTTCTCCAACTGCCGGTTACAGTGATACGTGCAATCCCTATCAAAAGTAAGCCAAACAACAAGGTTGAAATGACAATATCAAATAAGTCAGTAGTCGTAAATACCTGCAGTATCAACAAATAGCCTAGACCCGTAAAAAAGGACAGGTAAGGATTGAATCGCTTCAATAAAGCATAGCTGGTCACTGAAAGCAGACTCATGATCAATAGCAGGCTTAATAGATTGGGTAAAATAGTGATTTCTCCAGAGACCATTTGGAAAATAGGCCGTAGAAATTCAGACAAAAAGAGTTGGAACCAGGATCGGTCAAAGGATCGTTGGAAAGGAAAATAGAGATAAATAAGGTAAAGACTGGAAGCGAGTTGGACAGGCAGCCAGAGGTACCATTTAGGTAAGAAGACCAGAATCAGTTGTAAAAAGATGACATACATCAAAAGCGGTCTTGAGAAAGAAAAATCATTTAGTTGGATAAAAAGCTGCAGGATAGGAATAAATAAAGCCGTATTCACAGCAGCTAAGCACATTTTTTTGAAAAGAGTCAGCAAATATTCTTTTGTGAGGCTCAATTAATTCCCTCCTACGTCTAAAATTGTCAGCGTTTCTTCACTTAAAAAGAAACTTGTTTTTAGATGAGTTTTTTTAATAAAAGAGACAACTTCAGCAGGAGCTATAATAACTTTCTTGCCATTTTTTGGTATTTGATTATCCCAAATCGACAGTAAGGCCTCTAATTGCAGTGTGGGTTGAACCAACAAAAAGTTTTTGACTCCTTCTTGAAGAAGCAAATCTTCATCAAATTCACCGATGATGAAAAGTTGTACAGTTTGAAAACGATTTAGTTCTAAATAAAGACTGTATGTCAAACTAATCAGCTCTTCAAACTGAGCTGATTGATACCCTAAAAAAAACAATTTTAAAGGGGGATTGATTTCTTTGTCATAGTCTTTTACCATCAATGTCTGCTTCTTGAAACTGGTTTTCCAATCAATATCTTTTAAAGCATCTTGCTGCTGATGTTCTCGCAATTGCCGAAAATTTGCTGCATCTTGTGCCGAAAATGACTTCAAATCCAATTTCGCATCTAGTTTCTTTATCGTTCCATATAGAAGAGCGGATGAGATCACAGGAGGATAAATCTCTAACTCTACTGGAATCTGCTTTTTTTCACGGTGAGTAAAAAATCCCAAGAGGTCTTTTCCTGAAGTATGCGCCCAGAGTTTTTTGTGGTGCCCTCTAGGGAAACGAATATCAGAAAAGGAAACTGTTACCTGATATTTAAACAAACTTGGCACTACAGTTGTGAGTGTGGTTTCTTTCACGCCAACAGCTATCGTCAAATAGGGAATCAGGACCGGTAGAAAGCCTTTCGTTCTCAACTTCAATTGGCTATTCAGTTCATGTCGCGGATTTTCTGAAGCATCAAAATCAGCTTTTCCCCATAGAATTAAGGTGCTCAAAAAAGAACCCAGCAGAATGAAAGTGAAGAAATAAAAAACAGCCCAAGAAACAGGAGTAGGAAAGGTAAGCGTGTAAAGAAAGAGTGCAATATACAATAAACTCCACAAAACTTTTTTCAGGACGAGAAAGAAGCTGCTGGGATTCATTATGTTCGACCTCGTTTGACAGGAACTGGTACTTGTTGAATCAAAGAAAGAATAGCATCCGCTTTTTGTTTAGGGGAGAGATAGTCTTTGAACAACAAGCGATGCTGATAAACAGCTGGAAGAATGGCTAGTATATCGTCAGGAGTAATATAATCTCGCATATCCAATAAAGCATATGCTCTAGCTGCAGCCAAGCAATATTGGTTCCCTCTCGGACTGACACCTAGACGAACCTTTTGATTGGTACGAGTATTTTCACCTAGTTTAACGATATAAGTAAGCAAATCAGGTTGAACATAAATCGTTGGAACGAGTTGTTTCAGCTCTTGGAATTCAGCTAAACTCAATAAAGGCTGAATCCGTGATAAGGATTCAGTTTGATCAGGATTGGATAACATTCGCACTTCTTGTTCTACTGTGGGATAACCTAAAGAAAGCTGCATCAAAAAGCGGTCTAACTGTGCTTCAGGCAAAGGATAAGTTCCTTCGTGTTCGATAGGATTTTGAGTAGCTAAGACAAAGAATGGTTCTGGCAAATTATACGTCTTGCCATCCATCGTTACTTGACCTTCAGACATAGCTTCCAGCATAGCTGCTTGCGTACGTGGAGAAGTCCGGTTGATCTCATCTGCTAAAATCAAAGAAGAAAAAATCGGTCCTTTCCGAAATTCAAACTGGGCTTTTTCGGTCAAAGGAATCGAAAAACCAATAATATCGCTGGGAACGAGGTCTGGTGTAAATTGAATTCGGGAAAAAGGAGCATTCAACGTTTTAGCGATCGTCTTTACAAGCAATGTTTTTCCTACCCCTGGAATATCTTCAAATAGAACGTGACCACCAGCTAACATAGCTGTAAGGGTCAATTTGGTAACGTCTTCTTTTCCAATAACGATTTGATTTACAGTATTCATTAACTGATGCAGATGGCAAATCGACTGCTGGTGCTGTTCTGATAAAGCCAATAAAATCCCTCCAGTTTTAAAACGTACATTTTTTATTATTTTAACCAGAATATAGCCTAAATACAACTATACTTCTCATTTAATGAAGACAAAATTGCATATGTAATAACAAGATAAGTGTTAAAAGAAGGAAGAGTGGTGTTAAGTAACCCTACTTTGAATGAAAGCTGCTCTTTATTTCAAATGCAATCTTGTGTTTAAGCTGATTAAGGATATAATAATAAAAAGGGGTTCGAACGGTGTATGCATTAATAAATGTAAGCGGATTTACACATGGAGAATGGAGGTAGAATAGGGTGAACAATACTACAGAAAAAGGAGCAACACCAGATAATAGCGAAAAAAATCATTTTCATCAGCAATACCTTAATCGAAAAAACAATGTGTTGAAAGGAAAAGTCTGGTCCGTCAATGGGAGGATATTTGTAAAAGATGGGCCTCAGGCTATCCCGACGATTACACTTCATGAAAATGCTGAAGAAGTGATCATTGTTAAAAATGGAGAGGTCATAGCAGAGTCTATTGTTGAAGTGACTGAAAGTGACCAAATATCGATTGAAACAAAAGAGATACTTGTACCTCCTAAATGCATGGTCATAACGGATGAAGAACAGTTGACTGCTTTTATTGAAGTTGAGCCTGGATATCGGTTGATTCGAAATCTGAATAACTTTTCTCCTACTCATCAAGCAGTATTAACCATTCAGGAACAGAGAGTAATCAATGAGCCATTGAGTGTAGAAGAAATAAACAATCAATTGAGAAAAGCAGATATTACTTATGGTCTAAATGAAGAGAACATCAAACTTGCAGCTCAATCTAAACAGCATGCAGTGATAGAGGTGGCTAAAGGAATTCCAGCACAAGAAGGAAGCGATGGATTTTTAGAGATGCAAGTTGAGTCGACTATTAAACGCGTCTTGACCGCAGATGAAAAGGGGAATATCGATTTTCGAGAAACTCGTCAGATTCCTACTATCGAACCTGGAGATATTTTAGCTGTTATTCACCTGTCAACGCCAGGAAAATCTGGAAGAAGTGTGAAGAATAAAGAAATCCAACCGCCTCCAGTCATGAACATTCATTTTCATGCTGAAAAAGGAGTGAAATTAGAAGAAAACAGCATTACAGCCACTAAAGTTGGTCGTCCTTACATTCAGCAAAAAAATCATGTTGTCAAAGCTTCCGTAATCCCTAAATTTTTACAGCAAGAGAATGTTAATATTGCTACAGGCAATATTCGGTTCTATGGAGATGTGGAAGTAGTAGGAGAAGTGGAAGAAAACATGACAGTTGAGGCGGGAAACGATATTATTTTACACGCTTCTGTCAACAGTTCAGTTATTACGGCTACTCATTCTATTACTTGCAGCGGCAATATTTCCAATTCGGTTTTGTCTGCCGGTGAAAAGAATACGGTATTGGTAAAACTCGGTAAATCTATGGGAATGATAGCAGAGCAATTGGAAACGCTGGTAGCAGTTATTGAACAAATCACACATTCTCCTAATTACTTGATCAGTGAACAGAAGCAAAGCATTCGTTCTATACTAGATTTTTTATTGAAAAAACGGTTCGCTGAATTTAAATCCATTGTCAAAGATTACATTATCAGTGCCGGTCAGAACAAGGAATTTTTACCTGTAGAATGGAAGGTTCTTGCAAAAGAACTCCAAGAAATCTTTTTTACACACTCTTATCTAGAAACTACTGTTTATCAATTACAAGGTGTCTTGAGCGCTATCCAAGAAATCCAAGAAAAGAATGTCTTGGATTTTGAAGAAGATTCCAGTATCACTGTAGCCAGTACGCTCAATAGTACATTAAGGTGTAATGGGGATGTCCATATTATGGGGCATGGAAGTTTAAATACGACGATCGAAGCTCAAGGAAAAGTGATGATCAGCGGATTGTTACGCGGCGGTAGTGTATTTGCTAAAGAGGGTGTGGAGATTAAAGAAGCCGGCTCAACTGGCGGAGTCAGGGCTAGTGTAGCAGTGCGGGAAGATAAAATGATTCGAATTGATCTTGCTCATGAAGGCACAGAATTGAAAGTTGGGCCAGCTAGATTGGTTTTAAATCAACAGCAGCAGAATATTACGGCCCTTTTGAATACTGAGGGACAAATTGTATTCAAATGACTGGATACAGCGAAATAATTATACTTAAAAAGAGTAAAGAAAAAGGCCTTTATCATCAACTATTGATGATAAAGGCCTTTTTCTTACTTAATTCGTTTATCCAGCACTTTGTTCTAAGCGTTTGGATAGTTTAGATAGTGTATAACACACTACCCAGTAAAGGAATCCCATAGCGATAAACATGGGGATAACGTAAGTCGTATTTTGTCCGTAGACGATTCGTGCATTATGTGTTAGTTCAGGTAAAGTAATGATCGTCGCTAAAGACGTATCTTTGACTAATGCAACAAATTGACTGACGATTGGCGGCACCATTGCTCGCAATGCTTGCGGAATAATGATGTACCAAATCGTTTGGAAATACGTTAAACCAGTTGAACGACCGGCTTCCATTTGACCAGAAGAAATGGAAGTTAACCCTCCACGAATGATTTCTGAAAGCATCGCAGATTCAAAAATAGTCATGGCAGCGACTGCTGACCAGAAAATACTTAATCGAACACCGACTTGCGGTAGTGCGAAGTAAGTAAAGAAAATAATCAACAACAATGGCAGATTACGGATAATGTCAACGACAGCTCCAACAATTAATGAAAGAGCAGGAATTTTCATGTAGCGCAATAAGCCAAGAACAGCTCCGATGATAAAGCTCAAAATAATTGAAACAGCAGCTACTTCAAGTGTAACTAGGAGTCCATCCAATAAAAAGCGGATGTTCACCCAGGAATAAGCTCCAGTAAAATCCAAGTGAATCTCCTCCTAATCGTTTGCAGCTAAGCGGCGTTCCACATACTGCATAGTATAAGTTAATGGTAAAGTAATAATCAGATAAAATAGGGCAACGATAATATACGTATCAAATGTATTAAAGGTTTCACTTGCGATCAAATCTCCGTAATACATTAAATCTAAACCAGCCACCATAGCTAACACCGAAGAATTCTTCACTAAGTTGATAAATTGATTACCTAGTGGCGGAATCACGATTTTAATGGCTTGTGGTAAAATAATGTAGCGCATTGTTTCGCCGTAAGTCAAACCTGTGGATAATCCAGCTTCCATTTGACCTTTTGGAACTCCCAAGATACCGGCACGCACGGTTTCAGCAATAAATGCTGATGTGTAGATCGTTAAACCAATGATCCCTGCTGTAAATCCGTTTACGCCTACAAAAAACATAGGGAATACAACGTAGAAGAACAATACGATAATCAATAATGGTATGTTTAAAAATAATTGAACATAAAAATTAGCTAATCCGGATAACAGTCTATTGGTAGATACTTGGAAGATACCGAGCAGGGTACCAATAATTAAACTGATGACTAAAGCAATCAAACTAGCAATCAATGTATTGATAAAACCTTCTACTAATAAATCACCATAAGTGGTTAAGATTTCAATCATTTCATGCACCTCATTTCTTTCGTTTCAGTGTAGTTCTTTTGGAAAAAGAATCTTGATCTAATTAAGGTCAGGGACTTCCTCTTCAGGGAACCATTTGCTGAAGATTTCAGCGTACGTGCCATTTTCAATGATGGTATCTAAGGCTTCATTGACTTGACCTAAAAAGTTTTCTTGTCCATGATTGATGGCAATTCCGTAAGGTTCATCCGTAAAAGGAGCACCTGCTAAGCGGTAACCAGGATTGTCGGCGATGATTCCTAATAGAATGGCGTTATCGGTTGTCATAGCGTCTCCTTGACCAGATTGCAAAGCAGTAAAGGCTTCAGAGTAGTTTTCTAGTTCCAAAATATTTGCTTCTGGTGCATGTTCGCGTATATTTTGTGCGGATGTAGAACCTTTTACCGCTAAAACAGTTGTATCAGCATTCAAGTCTGTTACACTTTGGATCGAACTGTCGTTAGGTACTAATAAAGATTGCCCCGCTGCAAAGTAAACATCTGAAAAGTTAACTTGTTTCAGTCTTTCTTCTGAAATCGTCATAGTAGCTATGATGGCATCAATATTTCCGTTTTTAATTAACGGGATTCTTGTTTTAGAAGTGACTTCGATAAATTCAGCATTTTCGGCATCACCAGTGATTTCTTCCGTTAATGCTTTAGCAATATCAATATCAAAGCCTTCAATTTCGCCTTTTGCGATATTGTAAAGACCAAATAAATTAGTGTCCGCTTTTACTCCCCAATTGATAGTAGGAGTATTGCTTTCTGCTAAACGTTCTGTGATATCTTGAGTGGCTACCGTACTAGAAGTACAAGCCGCAAGGAACATTAGGGGAAGCAGCAATAGAAAAAGCAGACTTTGTTTTTTTGATTGTTTCATTCTTACACCTCCAAATTAAACGTGGTGGATAATCTTGCCTAAGAATTGTTGGGCTCTAGGATCTTGAGGATTTTCATAAAATTCTTGAGCGTTTTTATCTTCAATTACTTCTCCGTCTGCCATGAAAATAACTCTGTCGCCAACTTCACGAGCAAATCCCATTTCATGAGTGACAACGATCATCGTCATTCCTTCTTTGGCTAGTTTTTTCATAACGTCCAGCACATCATCGATCGTTTCAGGATCAAGTGCACTAGTTGGTTCATCGAACAGCAATACTTCGGGGTTCATAGCCAATCCGCGGGCAATCGCAATACGTTGTTTTTGTCCACCAGATAATTGAGTAGGGTACGAATCTTTTTTGTCCAACAGATTTACTTTATCCAATAATTTTTCAGCTGTTTTTTTGGCTTCTTTTGGATCTTGCTTGAGGACTTTGATGGGAGCTAGTGTGACATTCTCCAAGACAGTCATATGTGGATATAAATTGAAGTGTTGGAAAACCATCCCAACATGTTTGCGTATATTGTTGATGTTCGTTTCTTTAGCATGCAGATCAACATCATTGACCAATAATTGGCCTTCGTTGATATCTTCCAGTCCATTGATGCAACGAAGCATCGTGCTTTTTCCGGAACCAGATGGTCCGATAACAACAGCGACCTCTCCTTTTTTAAAAGACAGATTGATGTTTTTTAACGCATGAAATTCACCGTAGTATTTATTGACATCTTTAAACTCAATCATTAAAATTCCTCCTTAGTTGGTTGAGTAGCTCTATATACATAAGAATGAGGAAGTACACAAAGGCGGTCGATAAGCTTTGCGTGCTTCCTACTATGTATTCGTGCTATACGATTATTAAAATACTTTTAGTTACTTTACCATTTTATCATTCTACTATAATCACTTGGTATTTTCAAGCATGCCTATTCTAGATGTGATGAACTTGAAAAGGCTTTAATTCAAGGTGTAAAGGAAAGACAGCGGTTGCTATTTTTTTATTCCATTCTCCTTCTAAGAGATAATTTTTGCTTTTGACTCTAAAAGTTTTTAAGCTAAGTAGAAGGAGTTTTTTTACATGATTTTAATACAGAAAGGAAGAAAGCTATGTACTTTATTCTGACATTCTTTTGTGCATTTGGCTTTTCTTTAATTCATTATTTTTCTAAATATATGAAGTTTGCTGGTAAAACACCGCGCAGTCGTTTTTTGTCGTTGTCAGCCGGTGTGGCAGTGGCGTATGTTTTTATACATTTGCTGCCTGAACTGAATGAATATCAGGAAGTTGTTTCCCAGCACCTAGAGAACAGCTATTTAGGTTATATTGAAAATCATATTTATATTATTGCGATGTCTGGATTAGTCTTGTTTTATGCTTTAGAACGAATGGTAAAAGTAAAATTAGATAAAGTCCAGAGTGATTCACACTATGCGTTAAAAAGCAACCAAGCTGGTGTCTTTTGGCTACATATCAGTGTGTTTTTTATTTATAATGCGGTTATCGGATATTTGCTGATAAATGAGGATTTTAAACATCCTAGTAGTTTGCTGTTTTACTTTCTGGCTTTATCCGTTCATTTTGTTACTAATGACTGGGGACTGCGGCGAAATTACCAGCAAGCTTATGACCGCTATGGTCGGATACTCTTGTCTGGTGCTCCACTTTTAGGTTGGTTTATGGGGATATTCATTGAAATCAACCATTTTGGTGTCTCAGTATTGCAAGCTTTTATAGCCGGGAGTGTTATATTGAATGTTATGAAAGAGGAATTACCGGAAGAACAAAAAAGCAGTATCCTCAGTTTCTTGTGTGGTGTAGTGGGGTATACGTGTCTGTTGCTGCTCGTTTAAAAAGACAAGACGGTGATTAGGAGAACGTAGAACAGCAGTACTGAGCTTACACGGCACAGTGCTGCTGTTTTTGTTTGAAACAGTGATTATTTTCTGTATATTGGTTTAGTAAGAAAATGAAATGCTTACTATATAACTCATGGGATGAAAAACATCTCTAGAATCAAACTGTTGTAAAGCTGAACTCTGTAGAAAGTTTTTCTACATTCTTTTTCTGAAATGGAAGAAAAATGTGGTAATAATTGATACAATGTAAGTGTGCTGCTTTTAGTTCACGCTAGTAGGCAGCCAGGCAATCAACTTAGAGTTAAAGGATAAAGAATACTGAGCTCAACCAATGAACAAAATGAGAAGAAACTTTAGACTAGTGGAAGATTCACTTTATGGGACGAAGGGGAATGTTATGGAACGGATTCATTTATATCATACGAACGATATTCACTCGCATTTAAGCAAATGGCCTCGTATATCTCAATTCTTACGTGATGAGCGAAAGCGAGTGGAAAACAACGGAGATTCATTTTATTCATTTGATATAGGTGATGCTTGTGATCGGGTACACCCCTTGATCGAGGCTACAAATGGAACTGCAATGGTCCATTTAATGAATGAAGCTCACTACGATGCTGCCACGATTGGAAATAATGAAGGAATAGGCAGCTCCAAGGAACAATTGAACCACCTATATGATTCCGCAAATTTTAAAACTGTGATTTCAAACATGTTTGATACTAAGACTGGTGAAACTCCAGAAGGGACTGTCCCCTTTCAGTTGTTAAAGACAAAAGAAGGACATCGGTTAGGAGTGTTTGGCTTGACTGCCCAATTTCCTACAAGCTATGTACCTCTAGGGTGGACTATTAAAGATCCTTTTGATGCCATTTCAGATATGCTGGAAATATTAGCACCGCTGACAGATTCGATAATCCTTCTGTCTCATTTAGGAATAGGCGCCGACCGGAAAATCGGGGAGATGTACCCGATGATTGATGTTATTCTCGGTGCACATACGCATCATGTACTTCCTAAGGGGGAAAAAGTAAGGAATTCTTTGTTAGGAGCAGCTGGAAGATATGGGGAATATATCGGGCATATTGTGTTAGAATTAGACAATACAACCATTGTACATTCCACAGCAACGGTCATTCCTATCGAAGAGGTACCAGCTCTCAGTAAGGAAGAAGAATTGATTGAAAGCTATGAAATAAAGGGTCATGAACTGTTGAAACAACAGCAGATTGCTGACTTGCCAGTGTCATTACCTGTAAGCTGGTACCAAGATTCTGAATTGGTACAAATCAGCTTAGAGGCTGTTAAGTATTATGCTAAAACAGAGGCTGCTGTATTGAATGCCGGATTATTTATGACTTCTTTAGATAAGGGAATCGTCACAAATGATGAATTGCATAAAATGCTGCCTCATCCAATGCGTATTTTAAGAGTCACTCTGAGTGGTGCAGATCTGGTTCGAGTAGTCCAGGAAATGGAAAAAAATCGTGGCTATTTAAGAAAATTTCCTATTAAAGGCATGGGCTTCAGAGGAAAATACTTTGGAGAAATTTTATACAACGGGTTGAGTTTGGAGCCTCTGACAGGAGAAGTGTTGTGGCAAGGAAAAGAAGTTGTCTTAAATGAGCGATATACATTTGCGACGGTAGATCATTTTATGTATATCCCTTTCTTTCCAACGATTGAATTACAAGGAAAAAATGAATTGATTTTTCCGCTTTTTATCCGCAATGTTGTTGGACAGTACTTGAAAAAAATCTATCCGATCGTATAAAACAACTTTTGAACAGTAAACAGAAACGAAGGTGAATTAAGATGGCAAATCCAAATGAAAAAAAAGATACCACCTCTCAAAAGAATTCGCATACTAGAGAAAAGAAAAATTCAAAACCAAAACAATCTTACAAACAATCTTCTGCAAAAAAAATCTCTCATAAAAAAGAAGAGCCGATAGTCAACACAGATCAATTAGAGAAAAGTATTGAAGAAACAGTAATTCCAGAAAAAGATCTGATTGTTCAAAGAGTGGATCAATCCATGATCACAATAAATGGCGATCAATATGAAATTGTCAAAGATTACCGTGAGGCATTTGATGCGAGACGTTTGAGTGAACGTTACAGTCCTATATTAGATAAATATGATTATATCGTGGCAGATTGGGGATTTGAACAATTAAGGTTAAAAGGGTTCTATGACAATCAGAATCGCAAAGTTCCCCAAGATAAAAAAATCAGTCAACTAGAAGATTATTTGTATGAGTATTGCAACTTTGGTGCTCCTTATTTTGTGTTGAAACGATTAGAAACGAAAAAGAATTCTTCCAATACGACTAAACCGAATCGTCGGAAAAAGCAGAAGAGAAAAAATATTACTAATCGCAAACCAACTCATACTCAAGACTATACTGAACACACCAACTCAAGCCAAGCTGCTTCTGGAAATACTGGAAATAAACGCGGAAATAGACCCGTCAAAAAGCAGAATTTCGTGCAAAAAGAAGTGACGCCTAAAGAAAAAATGGTTAAACCGGAAAAAGAGACTGTAGTGGTTAAGACAGTCAAAGATGAAAAAGGCTCAAGAAGATTTAACATTCGTCGGAATGATGTAGACAGAGCCAAAAATAAATCATAAAGGTTGGGTAATGTGAACTATAAAGGCTATTTGATTGACTTAGATGGAACAATGTATAAAGGAAAAGAGCCAATACCGGAAGCACCGTTGTTTATTCAACAATTACGAGATAAAAAGATTCCTTTTTTATTTTTGACGAATAATTCAACGAAGACACCTGAATCCGCAGCAAAAAATTTGCAAGAGAATTTCGGGATTAAGGCATTTCCAAACGAAGTCTACACGAGTTCTTTAGCAACAGCTGATTATTTGAAATCTTTAGACAATGGGAACAAAGTATTCGTTATTGGCGAAGAAGGGTTAAAACAAGCATTGAGAAACAAAGGGTTTGTGGAAGACCTAAATGACCCAGATTACGTTGTCTTAGGGTTGGATGAAACAGCAACTTATGAGAAATTCAAAATCGCAACTTTAGCGATACGGAAAGGTGCTCAGTACATCGTTACAAATAAAGACACTAATCTGCCTACAGAAAAGGGACTTGTTCCAGGGGCTGGTTCATTAGCGGCATTACTGACAACAGCCACAAGAGTTGAGCCGACTTTTGTTGGAAAACCGGAAACGATTATTATGGAAGAAGCATTGAAACTATTGGATCTTCCTGCTCAAGATGTGCTGATGGTTGGAGACAACTATGAGACAGATATTCTGGCTGGAATCAATAGTGATATTGATACATTGCTGGTCCTAACGGGTTTTACTAATCGTGAAGATTTGGCTGATGTCTCTGTGCAACCCACATATACTCTCAACTCTTTAAGAGAGTGGGATATTTGATGAAAACCAGACCACTTGATTTTTTAGGGATCGCGACTATTTTTTTATGGATTATCTCTTTTGCTATTATGGTTACAATCAATTTTACACCGCTGTATTCATTTGATGTCGACTACTTCAATATTCCTGAGCGGGTTGGTTTGTCTAAAGACATTATCATGGAGAACTACCGTATGTTGCTAGATTATTTGAATAAACCATGGATAAATGAATTGAATATGCCTGATTTTCCAAGTTCTGAAAGCGGGCTTTTTCATTTTTATGAAGTAAAACGATTGTTTTTGCTGGATTATGGTATTTTGATTGTGACAACTATTGCTTCATTTTTCTATTTGCGTTATTTGAAACACAGTAAAAGAAATTGGGTATTGCTGAGACCATTTATGTGGGGAATAGTTGCACCGCTGATCATTCTGTTTTTGATTGCTGCAAATTTCGACCAGTTGTTTGTGCTGTTCCATCAATTGTTTTTTAACAATGATGCCTGGATCTTTAATCCCTCTACCGATCCCATCATTATGGCACTGCCGGAAGCCTTTTTTATGCACTGTTTTATCTTGGCATTTGTCCTGATAGAACTGTTGATTACAAGTGTATACTTTTATGCGAAGAAAACGGCGTTTAAATAAAAAAATTGAAAAAGAACGAATCCAGAATTTATGTCTCCTGGATTCGTTCTTTTTGGTTAAAGTAAAAAAGCTTCACTGCTATTGTTACGAGCAGTGAAGCTTCCGCTTGGTAAAGCAACAGAATTTTATTTCGTGATCTCAGATTTAGAGGGATTATCATGGGCTAAGCGACTAGCTGCTGAAGCTGCTATGGCTCCAACAATGTCATCTAAGAAAGTATGAACCTCATTGCCTTCATGACTATTCAGTTTTTCTAAGATTCCTGGTTTTACTTTATCAATGTAACCATAGTTGGTGAAACCAATCGATCCATATACATTTACAATGGACAACGCCAATATCTCATCAATACCGAATAACCCTTCATCATCTGTGATGATCTCTTGAAGTGGATGCATCAATTGTTTTTTCTCTGCTAGTATGTCTAATTGGATACCGGTTAAAATCGTATTTTGAACTTCGCGCTTTTTCAATACCGATTTAACATGTATCAAGCATTCCTCTAAACTCAAATCTTCAATATATTTATTTTGTAAAAATAGAACAAGCTCAGCAATATCCTCTTCGCGGACACCACGTTCATGCAGCAAATCTACCGCAGTTTTGTGCATTAAATTTTCATCTTTTACCATACTTATCCCTCCATTTGAAATAACTCTATTCCTATTATACCTATAAAAAAGGAAAATGATAAAACGATAAGCAAAAAGAGTTTTAAAAGTTTTCGGCTTCTAAAGCTCTTTCAAGATAAATAGATAAACGATTAAAACAAACTTGTGCTGTGCATCGGTTGTACGCGTTCATCTGGATTGATATAACTCATAGCGTTATTGATGGCTGTCGGACCTTCGCCAAATCCAGTAGCGATCAATTTGATTTTACCCTCATAGGTACAAATATCACCGATAGCGTAAATACCAGGAATGGTCGTTTCCATTTTTGTATTTACCGGAATTTCATTACGGGAAACTTCAAACCCCCACTTTTTCATCGGGCCGATAGAAGAGGTGAAACCATAATTGACTAAAAAGTCATCCACTTCGATTTCTTTTTCGTTATCGCTGCGTACTTCCTTGAGGGTGACAGCGTCTAGTTGGTGATGATTTCCAGAAAGTGCAACCGGTACAAATGGCGTAAGAAGCTCAACACTAGATTTCTCCAATAAAGAAATGCTGTGCTCAAGAGCTCGGAACTTATTTCGACGATGGACCAAATAAACTTTTTTAGCAATCGGCTCAAGCGTTAATGCCCAATCTACCGCAGAATCTCCGCCACCGCAAATGACTACATTTCGGTCTTTAAATTGCTCGATGTTGTTGACATAGTAATGTAGTGTTTTGCGCTCGTATTTCTCTGCATCATCGATCTCTAGTTTTCTAGGTTGAAAAGCCCCGTTCCCAGCAGCTATAATAACGGCTTTAGAATAGTGTTTTCCCTTGTTAGTAGTCAGTTTAAAAATCTCGTCATCATTTTTCACGACATCCAACACTTCTTCATCTAAACAAACGGTTTGATCGAAGCGGGAGTTTTGGACAGTCAAATTTGAGATCAGTTCTTCACCTGTGATGACCGGCAGTACTGGGATGTCATAGATATCTTTTTCAGGATACAACATCGAAACTTGACCGCCGAGTTGAGGCAGACTATCGATAATTTTTACTTTAGCATTTCTCATACCACCGTAAAAAGCCGCAAACATACCCACAGGCCCACCGCCAATAATAGTAATATCATATATTTCATTCATTGATTCCAACATTAACCCTCCAACAATTCATTGCTGTACTTTCCGAATAAGTATAACACAAAGTGTATGGTACTCCAGGTGTTCAATTCAATTAATGATTAAACAGGGCTTGAGTGACATACGCTACACCAATACCTGTTAAGATTCCAAAGAATACTTCGATCGGTTTATGCCCTAAATATTCTTTCAAGTGACGCTCTTTCTGTTCTTTGTTAAACTTTTCAGTCGTTGCATCTTGTGATAAGTTCCAAACTTTTTCACGCAAACGAGTAAATTCAATAATCAGTTCATTTAATAAGATACCTTGTTCTCCGCTTTGTCTACGAACTCCCATAGAATCAAACATAACTATGACTCCAAATGTACTAGCAATGGCAACTAAAGGAGAGTCAATACCGTGTTCCAAAGCAAGAGCTGTAATCAATGAGGAAACAGCAGCTGAATGAGAACTAGGCATTCCACCTGTAGAAGTAGCTAAAGCTAGCGAGGTTTTTCTCTTTAGCAGATAAGCCACAGGTATTTTAATAATTTGTGCAAATACAATAGCAGTAAATGCTGCTATAAGTGGATAATTTGAGAACATGATGGTTGTTCCTTCCTTTAGAAAATAAAATATAAAGCTGTTTTTATCATACCATGAACTATACGAAAGCTGCTTAAAAAAGTTTTGTTTTTTCACTGTTCTCTAAAGATGCTTAATAGAATATTGCAGACGGTTTTGAAGAATAAGATGGATGTAAGGAAAATAATAGTGGCAATCATAAAAAAGATTCGTTATCATGAAAACTGTGTAAAGAAAGAAAAGACTTATGCAGCTAGTAGCGCAATATAGGAGGATGAAAAATGAGCACATATACTCAATTGTCAAAAGAAGTGGCAGAAAACGAAAGGAAAGCCGTTATTCGTACAAATATGGGAGACATTACGATTAAATTATTTCCGGAAATTGCTCCAAAAACAGTTGAAAACTTTGTAGGCTTAGCAGAAAAAGGCTATTACAACGGAATTGTTTTCCACCGTGTTATTCCTGATTTCATGATTCAAGGTGGAGACCCAACTGGAAGCGGTATGGGCGGAGAAAGTTTATGGGGAGATTCATTTGAAGATGAATTTTCTACTGAAGCTTTCAACATCAACGGAGCGTTGTCCATGGCAAATGCTGGTCCAAATACGAATGGAAGTCAATTCTTCATCGTAACGGCATCAAGCACACCTGCAAACATGGTGGCCCAACTAGAAGCAGCCGGCTATCCAGCAGAAATTGTTGAAGAATATAAAAATAACGGTGGAACACCCTGGTTAGACCAACGTCATACGGTTTTTGGTCAAGTTATTGATGGTATGGATGTAGCGAATGATATCCAAGGGGTTCAACGTGGATTCCAAGACAAACCTGTAAACGATGTTGTTATTGAAGCCATTGAATTTGTTTAATCCGAAAAACTTCCGTCTATAACCTAGGCGGAGGTTTTTTGTCCGATTCATTATGAAAACGAATTCTTTTTTTAGATAGAGTTTGTTATAATGAGGAGGTAATTCGATTTTGAAAGGATGAAGAATATGTTTGGAGCAATTGAAGCTGGCGGGACTAAATTTGTCTGTGCAGTGAGCGACTCAGAATTTACTATCAAAGATAGAGTGAGTATACCGACTACAACACCTGAAGAAACTCTGACCAAAGTGTTTGCTTTTTTTGATCAATACGAAGTAAGTGCTATCGGTATCGGTTCATTTGGACCGATCGATGTCAACCGTAATTCAGATACATATGGTTATATTACATCTACACCAAAAACTGCTTGGAAGTACTACGATTTCCTAGGCGTTGTGAAAAAAAGATATCCTATACCGATAGGCTGGACAACAGATGTCAATGCTGCTGCTTTAGGAGAAATAAAAATGGGAGCAGCCAAAGGACTAACTAGTTGTATCTATCTAACGGTCGGTACGGGAATCGGCGGCGGAGCTGTAATCAATGGAGAACTATTAGAAGGTTATGGTCACCCTGAAATGGGGCATATTCCCGTTCGTTTACATCCTGATGAGAATTATAAAGGGACTTGTCCGTATCATGGAGATTGTCTTGAAGGAATCGCTGCAGGCCCGGCCATTGAAGGCAGATTTGGTAAAAAGGGACATTTGCTTGCAGATCAAGAAGAAGTGTGGGAGATGGAAGCTTATTATTTAGCACAGGCTTTGATGAATTATACGTTAATTCTTTCTCCAGAACGTATCGTGCTAGGCGGAGGGGTCATGAAACAAGAACAGTTGTACCCATTAGTTCGTCAAAAATTTACTGAATTGATGAATGGTTACGTCCAAGTTCCAGATTTGGAAGAATACATTGTTGCTCCTGGATTAGGAGATAATGCAGGGATTACAGGAAGCTTGCTGCTGGCAGCAGGACAAATGAATTGATTTCATAGCAATAAGGGGGCTACTGAATAAAGCGGTGGCCTTTTTTCTGTGGTTTATTGATGAAAAGTGTAAACTCTTAAAATGTTTTGTGAACAACAGGTAAAGAAAAAAGGCTAGAATAGCCTCTTTTGTTCAATAAATAAAATAACAAATTGTTTTGAAAACGAAGTCATTTTCAAAATGGTACAAATTATTTATGGATGGTGCTATAATAAGAGCGTAATGAACACAGTGGATTAATTCTGTAAAGCGAGGTGTTAGGATGGAATATAAAATCGGTATGGTTACAAAAGGCCAAGTAACTGGGATTCAACCTTATGGTGCATTTGTTTCTTTAGATGAAGAAACTCAAGGTTTGATTCATATCTCTGAATGCCGACATGGTTATGTTAAAGAAGTAGATGAATTGTTAACCGTTGGAGAAGAACTTGAAGTGATGATCATTGACATTGATGAATACACCAAAAAAATCAGCTTATCCCTCAGAACCTTGGAAGACCCTCAAACATTTGTTTACTATCCTAAGAAAAAACGCCACTATGCTAAAAAAGGCAAAATAGGGTTTCAAAGTATCAAAGAAACCTTGCCTAAATGGATTAAACAGGCTAAAGAAGATGAAAAGAACCAGATCAACTCTAGGCAATAGTGTATTCGTTATAGTAGAGAATATTTGTTACTATGGATAATTCTTGAGAGGGGTATATGCATGACTGAAGCACAAATGGTAGCCGGTACTGTAATGGCTCAAGCGTTTAATGGGAAATATGTTTTTTTGGTAAAAAATCAAGAGGAATCATACGAACTGCCAACTACACCTATTTGTGATAATAAAACTGGGCTGGCGTGTATGATTGATGAATTAAAAACGATTCTTGATATTGAAGGTTCAGCATTAGACTTATGCGAACTAACAAATTCTGTTGTAAATGATTCTCGTATACCTCTTTTTGTGTTTGCGTTAAATAAAAAATTTACAGAACTCAATGAACTTTTGAAAGAGAACTCGACTCACTACGCTTGGATGCCTTCTGACACTTTAATTGAAACGTTAGAAGACATGGATATATCTGGGGTTCCCATTTTCAATCAATGAAATAACAATACGACAACAGCGTTTTCATTTTAATGATGAAAGTGCTGTTTTTTCTTGCTTTTTTCAGGCAAAACATCTAAAGTAAAAGAGTATTAAATAAGCAATAAACCACAATACATACTTATGGAGGTTATTGAAAAATGAGTCATATTCAATTTGATTATTCAACAATCAGCAAATTCATTCAAGAACATGAACTGACTAATTTGCAACAACAAGTTTCAACAGCTGACGACATGCTGCGTAACGGAACTGGCGCAGGTAGCGACTATCTAGGATGGGTCAACTTGCCGAAAGATTACGACAAAGAAGAATTTGCTCGTATTAAAGAAGCTGCTAAAAAAATCCAAAATGAGTCTGAAGTATTAGTTGTACTAGGGATCGGCGGTTCTTACTTAGGAGCTAAAGCTGCATTGGATTTCTTAAATCACACTTTCTACAATTTACTAGGTAAAGATGAACGTAAAGCTCCGCAAATTTTCTTTGCAGGAAACAGTATCAGCTCAACTTATTTAAATGATTTAGTAGAAGTTATCGGAGACCGTGATTTTTCAGTTAATATGATTTCGAAATCTGGAACAACTACAGAACCTGCTATCGCTTTCCGTGTGTTTAAAGAATTATTAATCAAGAAATATGGAGAAGAAGGCGCTAAAGAAAGAATCTACGCAACAACTGATAAAGCTAAAGGTTCTTTAAAAGGAGAAGCCGACGCACAAGGGTATGAAACTTTCGTCATTCCTGACGATGTTGGAGGACGTTTCTCTGTGTTAACTGCTGTAGGTTTATTGCCAATCGCAGTAAGTGGCGCAGATATCGATGCGTTGATGAAAGGTGCAGCAGATGCCAGCGAAGCATACTCTAGTGATAAACTAGAAGAAAATGAAGCTTACCAATATGCAGCATTACGTAACGTATTATATCGCAAAGGAAAAGTAACTGAGTTATTGATCAATTACGAACCAAGCTTGCAATACTTTTCAGAATGGTGGAAACAGTTATTTGGAGAATCAGAAGGAAAAGACCAAAAAGGTATCTACCCTTCAAGTGCCAACTTCTCTACTGACTTGCATTCATTAGGACAATTCATTCAAGAAGGTTCTCGTAATATTTTTGAAACGGTTATCAAAGTTGAAAAAACTAAAAAAGGAATGACTATTCCAGAAAGCGAAGAAGATTTAGATGGCTTAGGCTATTTACAAGGAAAAGAAATCGACTTCGTGAACACAAAAGCTTTCCAAGGAACTTTATTAGCCCACACCGATGGAGATGTTCCAAACTTTGTGATCACTATTCCAGAAACTGACGAATATACATTAGGCTACTTGATGTACTTCTTCGAAATCGCTGTAGGTGTTTCTGGTTACCTAAATGGCGTAAATCCATTTGACCAACCAGGAGTAGAAGCTTACAAGAAAAATATGTTTGCATTGTTAGGTAAACCAGGATTTGAAGAGTTAGGAAAAGAATTAAATAACCGTCTATAATCCTTAGTGTAATTCTAACCGTTGTTTAGCCGTTCAATCGTGGAGAAAAGAAATTTTCTGATTGAATGGCTTCAAACAGCGTTTTTATTTTATCTTTACTAAGAAAGAAGGCAAAACATGGAATCTCAAATAGTTATCCACCAAGCAACATCAAATGACGCGTCTCTTATTCAGGGAATTTTAATGCAGACAGCACAATGGTTAAAATCTATAGGCTCCACTCAGTGGAGCGAACTATTAGAGGGCAAAGACAACCACAATACTCCATTAGCTATTGAACGGGGAGAAGTATATTATGCCACGCTGGACAATCATGTAGCGGGTATGTTTATTCTATGGAACAAACAAAGCAACTGGGATAAAGAAATGTGGGGACATACTCCCGATGAAGAGTGGCTTTATTTACATCGAGTTAATATCGTGCGTAAGTATGCTGGCACTGCTATTGCTTTGCAGATGATAGAAGAAGCTAAACATATAGCAGCAAAAAAACAAACCAAAGGTATACGATTAGATTGTATGGCAGAAAAAGAGTATTTAAATAACTTGTATCAAGAGTCAGGGTTTTCATTCGTAAAGAGAATTAAAGACCATGATACGGGTATAGAAAAAGCAGATTTTAATCTTTACCATTATCCACTAATATAAAAAAGCGAACTTTGCTACTTTTATATTTCATTGAATTTAAGTATTTGAGATAGAAGAACCTTGTGAAAACCAAACCATTTTGCCTTTTTGAATAATTATTATACGCGTTAATAAAAAAAAGCATTTTTTTTGTTGACCAGAAAACAAAAAGTTGTTATAGTAATTGATGTCGCAAAAACAAGGTTTACAACACTGTTAGTCGATTGTAAATTTTTCAATAAAAAGTTGTTGACTTAAAGTTAAGCGACGTGATAATATTAATGGAGTCGATGGAGCGCTTGCATAAATATTTTTTGAATAAAGATGCAAAAAAAACTTTTAAAAAAATGTTGACAATGCTTCGGTCGCCTGGTAATATTAAGAAGTTGTCACAGTGACAACGCAAACGAAATTAGACCTTTGAAAACTAAACAAAGTAAGACGAACCAAACGTGTAAGGAAGTTTTGGCAAGTGCCGAAACAAACAAATTAGTGAATAATTATTCGCTAGCAATCAATTAATGAGCTACAAGCATCATTAAAATAAGCAGGCTTCGGTCTGCAACTTTTATGAGAGTTTGATCCTGGCTCAGGACGAACGCTGGCGGCGTGCCTAATACATGCAAGTCGAACGCTTCCTATCGGTGCTTGCACCGAGAAAGAAGAGTGGCGGACGGGTGAGTAACACGTGGGTAACCTACCTATAAGCGGGGGATAACATTCGGAAACGGATGCTAATACCGCATAGATCTTAATGCCTCCTGGCATTGGGAAGAAAGACGGCTTCGGCTGTCACTTGTAGATGGACCCGCGGCGCATTAGTTAGTTGGTGAGGTAATGGCTCACCAAGACGATGATGCGTAGCCGACCTGAGAGGGTGATCGGCCACACTGG